>JAIPEI010000219.1 GCA_021737245.1 Deltaproteobacteria bacterium
ACCCCTTTCTGGCCACCCGCCTCTCCCCCCGGGGCTGGTCCTATCCCGTGGAGCGGCTCGCCTCACTGAGGGGCACCGGACTGCTCCGGGAGGTCGAAACCGCCGGGGCTCTGGAGAGCGGCCTTGGCGGCCTGCTCGATCGCATCCGCCGTGAGCAGGTCCTCCCGGAACCGCAGGACAGGCTGCACACCCACCGGCTCCCCATGGACCGCTCCTTTCTGGACTTCCTGAGGCTCGCCGCCGGCATCCGCCGCCTCACCCCCCGGAGGGCCCGGACCCTGAAGGCCCTGGTGGACGAGGCCCTCGATCGAATCGTCTGATCCAGGACGGCTCACGCGGAGGCCGGGATCATGCCTCCCGGCCGCTCAGCGGTAACCGACCAGCCCCTTGACCTGATCGTAACGCCTGGCCGCCTCGACCCAGTTGGCGATCTTCAAGAAGTTCTGGATGTAGTCCCCCCGGCGATTCCGGTACCGGAGGTAGTAGGCGTGCTCCCACACGTCGCAGACCAGGAGGGGATGGACCCCCCAGATGCCCAGATCCTGGTGCTTCTCGGCCTGAAGGATCACCAGGTGACCCATGTAGGGCTCGTGGGCCAGGACGCCCCAGCCGCTCCCTTCCACCGCGCCGGTGGCGGCGGCGAACTGCTCCCTGAAGGCCTTGAGGCTCCCGAAGCTCCGCTCCAGGGCCTTCAGGAACTCTCCCTCGGGCTCCGCCTGCTTCGGCGTCATGCTTCCCCAGTAGAGGGAATGGAGAACGTGTCCCGAACCGTGAAATGCGAGCTCCCTGGACCAGTGCTTGATCATGGCGTAGTCGCCTGCGGCCCGGGCCTCGGCCAGCGCCTTCAGAGCCGAGTTGAACCCCTTGACATAACCCGCGTGGTGCTTGTCGTGGTGGATAGTCAGTGTTTCCTTGTCCACGTGGGGCTCGAGCGCATCGTAGGCGTAGGGAAGCGGCGGGAGGCGGCACCCCCCGCTAAGGCCGGCCCCCTGCATCTTCGAGCCGCCTTCCGAGGCGGCGTTGGCCGTCCCCCAGAGGCTGCTGACACCAGCCACGGTCACGGCGGCGGCGCCCAATCCCTTCATCACGTCTCTACGCGTCCAGAGATCATTCATGGTCGATCCTCCTGTTGTATGGGCGGGTTCTTCCTCCCGCACGGTTCTCTTTCCCCCTCCCGACAACCTCGAACCGCCTTGTCGAACGATGCTTCGGGAGTGTTCCCTCACTCTGCAATAATGTGGGCGTGTAAAAGAAAAATGCAAGCCCGCCTTTGAAACCTCTCGTAAAATCAAGGCTCTTTACGGCCGTATCCATCAGGGACAACTGTATTCCGCCCCCTTCAGCCGTCTTGAATGCCTGTGAGCAAAGAAAGGAGACGAGGAGATGAACAACAACGTGGTGATTACGGTTTCCTGCGGGACCAACAATCCCAACCGGGCGACACGCGCCATTCACCTGGCCACGGTGGCGCACAAAGAAGGAAAGAACGTTACCCTGTTTCTGCTGGACGAGGCCGTCTATCTGGCCCGGAAAGGACTGCTGGACAACCTGAGGGCTGCCACCGGGGACGTTGCGGACGACCTGATGGCCTACCTCCAGGCCCACGAGGTACCCATCCTGGCCTGCACACCCTGCGCCAAGGCACGCAGGGTCAAGGAAGAAGAGCTGATCGAGGGCGCGCGCATGGCCACGGCCGCCGAGCTCATCCACCTCTCCTGCGACGCCACCGTGATCAGCCTGTAGGTTTCATTGTTCGTGGTTCGTGGTTCGTGGTTCGTGAAAACCGCGGCATTCCCGGTTCGTTTCGCTGATCACGCATCCAGTTCCGGAGCTTTTGCCGAGGCGCGCGACCGCCGAATCACGCCTCCACGGCCTCTCCCGGGTAGTGCCTATCCATAAACCTCGATGGTCGACGATGAGATTGGCAAAAAAGACCCTTTCTGGATGGAAACTAGGCAGTGCCCATATAAACGAACTTTGGGCATGGCTGCGTTTCCAATTCAGAAAGGAGGATTTTTTGTCAAGATCAAGGAGATCAAGAGGTGACGCGGAGGCGTACTGGAGTACGCCGCACAAGGAACCTCGATGATCGACGATGAGATTGGCAAAAAAGACCCTTTCTGAATGGAAACTAGGTAAACAGGCAGAGCTTGCACTCCTTGGCGTACTTGACGAACTCCTCGGCCGCCCAGATGGAGACCCCTTCGATCAGCTCCTCCTTGGGGATCTCCATCATCTCCACGGTCATCAGGCAGGCGATGAGCTCCACCCCCTCGAGCTGGGCCATCTCCATGAGCTCGCCCAGGTTGGGGATGTGGGCCTTGTCGATCTTCTTCTTCATCATGGCCGTGGCCATGCTGGACATCCCGGGGACGGCGCCCATGAGGCCCGGCGGGATGAACTTGGCCCGGTCCACGCCCCCCTTGACCACGAGATTCAGCCCCATGAAGGTGTAAAAGATCTTGCTCTCCATCCCCTGGCGGGCCGCGTTGATGGCCAGGATCAGTGAGGGGTAGGCCCCGTCCAGGCTGTCTTTGCTGCAGATGAGTCCCGCCTTTTCCTTTTTCTCTGCCATGGCTCTTCCTCCTTCGATGGTGTGTGATTGCACCTCAGGGGGCGTGCGGCCTCACTCGCCCGCGCCCTCCCCGGCCGGCACCTCCTCCCACCCGGTGCACATGGCCCGGATGTGAGCCGTGACCGAGTGACCCGTGGTGGTCATGTAAATGTGAACCACCAGGAACACGAGCAGGGCGAACGCGCCGGCCATGTGGAGACCGGCGAGGAGCCCGAGCTCCAGATCCTCGAGGCCCATGCCGGGCCAGCTGTTGTAGGTGTAGTAGAGAAGTCCGGTGGCCATCTGGAACGGGATCAGGAGAACGGAGATCCCCAGGTAGGTCAACCGCTGCAGCGGGTTGTGCTTGAACCGCTCGCTCTTGGGCACGGGATGAGGCTCCCCCCGGAAGATGCCGATCATATAGTAGAGGGCCACGTGGAAGAGCATCCGCGTGGTGGGAACGTAGTGCTTCCACTGGCCCGTGGTCAAATGCCAGAAGATGATGAAGGCGTACAGCACGAGCCAGGTAATCCCCAGGGTGTTGTGCCACTCCACCGCCCGCTGGAACCCCAGGAGCTCGTAGGTCCCGTGGATTTCGAACCCTGTAATGCCGAGCAAGACCACGATCCCGGCCTGGACCCAGTGCCAGAAACGCTCGAACCGGGTGTACAGGTAGATTCTCTCCATCTTGCATTCGTTCATGTCCATGGGTCTACCTCCTGTTCCTGCGGGTCACCAGGCGGCCGAGGCCGTGGAAGAAGACCGCGATCAGGGCGGCGACGGTCGCGCCCCATCCCGCGATATCCAGAACCTTGTGGCTGTCTCTGCCCGGCATGTAGAAGCCCGCCAGGTTGACCAGCCTGCCCCCCTCGCTGTGGCACTCGTTGCAGGAAAGCGCCTCCTTTTCCGGGGCCACCATGTGGGTGGTCTGGAAGTAGTATGCCGTTTCCACGAAATCGAACTCCCCGCTGAACGGCAGGCCTGTGTAATCCATTCCCTTTTCGATAGCCGTTTTCCAGTCGTACCGGGCCCAGTAGGCGCCGGATCCCTTGGGGCCGAAGAGCTTGGGCGCGACCATGGTCTTGTGGACCTTGTCGTAGGGCTGGCGGCCCTCATGCCGCTTGAACGGGTAGATCCGCGCCTCGGGATCGTCATGGCTCCCGACCGGGTAGTTGAGCTCCACCTGTTTTCCGGGGTCGATCTTCTCGGTGAGCAGCACGTTCCTGATCACCCCGTTGAACCAGCGGTATTCGGGGACCACGTTCTTCTCCCACACAAAGGAGCCCTTCTTGGTGTGGTAGACCGGGCGGCCGTCGTCCTTTTTTACGATGGGCTTGCCGTTCTCGTCCTTCCTGCCGGCCGTGGACCAGTCCCAGCGCATCTTGGTGGAGTTCACCCGGGCGAACCGGGGGATGTGGCAGGTCTGGCAGGCCACCTTGTCGGTGTGGTCGTTCGCCTTGACGCCCGGATCGTGCGGCGTCTCGGTGTGACAGGAGTAGCAGGTGATCCGCTTGATCACGTCGGAGTCCAGCAGGGTCCGCCGGTCCTCCGCCGCCGGCGTCTTGTAGCAGCGCCCGCTGATGGCGTGCTTCTCCGTGGTGTGGCAGCGGGTGCAGTTGAAGTTCTCTCCCCCGACGTTCATGTGCACGTCCAGGGCCTTGTTGGGCTTGAACATGGAAGCGTCGAGGTCCCCGTGCTTCACGCCCTCGCCCCCGCCGCCGAAAAAGTGGCACACCCCGCAGTTGCGCCGCGTGGGACGTCCCACGCTCTGGGCGACCTTCCGGTAGTCCGGGGGGTAATACATCTTCCCGTTCCCCGAAAACTTCGTCGGCTCGGACACGGGGAAGCCGGCCTTGGTGGGAAACTTCTCGTAGGTCCCGGTCTGCTCGTGGCAGATCAGGCAGTCCACGCGGTCCTGGGCGGTGAAATCGAAGGTCTTGTCTTTCCACCCATACCCGATGTGGCAGGAGGTGCACCGGGGCTCGTTGTCGTGGATGGAGATACAGAAGTTGTTGACCACGAGACCGGCCTTGCCCAGCTCCTCCTTGGGATCCGCCGGGCAGAGCCAGGTCCAGTGGATGGTCTTCTGGATCTGGGAGGCGGCCTCGGTGTGGCAGCTCAGACAGGCCCGGGTGACCTCCGGGGCCGACTGGAACTCCTGCTTCAGGGCCTCGAACTTGCTGTGGTCGGCCGTCATGTTCCTGGTGTGGCTCCTGCCGTACTCTTCTCCCGGCCCCGGTTCCTTCTCCGCGGCCCGGGCCGGTCCTCCGAGGAGAAGGCAGAGGGCAATGAAAACGGCCGGCGCCGCTCGGCGTCCTGCTTCAGAGACTCGTCTCAAACCCATGGTGTGTGCTCCCCGTATAAAAGGTCTTGGTCCCCCAGGCAAACCCGGTTTGACAAGGCGGGCGCATTTCGTTTGATCGTCTCGATTCAGCAAGATCCGTGCCTTTCATCGGTTCCTTACAGTTTCGTCGAAACCTGCGGAAAATTCAAATGGTTTCTACCTCCATCCCACAGGGTTGCATTTCAACGGCTCGGACATTATGTTAAGGTGATTAAACACCTGCTTAATCACTTTAGCACCTGTTTCAGAGACCCCATGCTCGATTTCAAGGACAGCCGGTACTGGAAAGAGATCATCAATACGATGAACGACGGCCTGATGATCATCGGCGCGGACGGGACCATCGAGATGGTCAACCGGGCCTTCGAGGAAATGACGGGATTCCCGTCCGAGGAGGTCGTCGGACGCCCATGCACCCTGCTCAACTGCGATGCCTGTGAAACCGCCCTGCAGGAGAGCGGCGCCTGGTGCAGTCTATTCGATCGAGGCAAGGATCTGCAGAAACGTTGCATGCTCATGCGCAAGGACGGCACCTACCTTCCGGCCATCAAGAACGCCGCCATCCTCCGCAGTCTGGACGGCCGAACCGTGGGGGCCGTGGAAACCCTCACCGACGTCTCCCTGGTGAGCCGTCTGGACCACGAGCTGGACCGGCTCTCCATGCAGCTGGAGGCCGAAGGCGGGTTTCACGGCATCGTCGGGGAGTCCGAGGTCATGCGCCGCGTGTTTCTCCTCCTGGAAAAGGCGGCGGAGAGCGATGCGCCGGTGATCCTGTACGGAGAGAGCGGAACCGGGAAAGAGCTGGCTGCAAGGGCCATCCACACCCTGGGCACCCGCAGGGACGGTCCTTTTGTCCAGCTCAACTGCGCGGCCCTGAACGAATCCCTTCTGGAGAGCGAGCTCTTCGGCCACACCAGGGGCGCCTTCACAGGAGCCTACCGGCACCGAATGGGACGCTTCGAGGCGTCCCATCAGGGGGACATCTTCCTGGACGAGATCGGCGACCTCCCCGGATCCATCCAGGTCAAGCTCCTTCGCGTGCTCGAGACCAAGCAGTTCGAGCGGGTGGGAGACCATCGACCCATATCCGTGGATGTGCGCATCATCACGGCCACGAACAAGAACCTCGAGGAGCTGATCGCCCGAAAGCAGTTCCGCGAGGATTTGTTCTTCCGCATCAACGTCATTCCCATACGCCTCCCTCCCCTTCGAGACCGCCTGGAGGACATCCCGCTCCTTGCCAACGCCTTTATTCGCCGCCTGCGGACATCGACCGGCAAAGAGATCACCGGCCTGACACCGGAGGTCATGGATCGGTTCATGCGCTACGACTGGCCCGGCAACGTGCGGGAGTTCAAAAGCGCGCTGGAGTACGCCTTTGTCATCGGCGACATAGGGTTGATCGACCTGGATCATCTGCCTCCCAAGCTCCAGCCTCTTCCCCGCGGCTACC
>JAIPEI010000220.1 GCA_021737245.1 Deltaproteobacteria bacterium
AAATGCGGCCACCTCTTTCATCCCGGTGTCTGTGTGTAAAGGGACCGGTTAACGCCGGTCACCCCTTTCAAGGATCCTTCTACAAAACCAGCCGGGATCATCCGGTCGATATGAGGGCGCAGCGGGCATGGATCCCATCGACTTTGCCGCACTAAAACGCCTCGTGCGCGGGACGGACAACATGCAAGGGCCTGATACGTCACCCGAACATAGCGGACGTTTGAACCGGTGAGGAGCCGGTGATACAATCCCCCCACAAGGTTGAACCGGGAGGGATCAGAAGCCATGAGGCCGAAAACATCGTCGACAGACCGAGCCGTACGCATCGGGGTTGATTTCGGGACCACCCACACCATTGTGGCCCTGGCCGACTCGGGCAACCATCCGGTCCTGCGCCTGCCTTTCGAATATGAGGGGGAAACCCTCGTCGTCGAGCACGCGCCATCCTGCATCGCCCTGTGCGGGGAGGAGCGGTTTTACGGCCCTGCGGCTGTCCGCTGCTTCCTCGACCGATTCGACGAGGGGGTGTGGCTTCTGCCCTCCATCAAACGGCTTTTGCAGCACTGGCACGAAGGGCAGGCGATCGAAGCGGCCGGACGGCGTCTTTCGGTGGAGGACCTGTTGACCGAGTTCCTGACCTCCGTGCGCCGTGCGGTGCTCAGGGCCCTGGACATGGAGGAGGCCCGCCTCGAAGCGGTCATCGCCGTGCCGGCCAACGCCTCCAGCTCCCAGCGGTACGTCACCATCAACAGCTTCCGGCGGGCCGGTTTCGAGGTGATCCGCATCCTGGACGAGCCGACGGCTGCGGGGATTCAGTTCGTACGGGAGCGGTACAAACGGTGGGACCGGGTCGAGGCGGACGTGGTCGTCTATGACCTGGGCGGCGGCACCTTCGACGCCACCATGCTCTCCATCCGGAGAGACCGGTACGACCCCCTCGTCACCCGGGGGATCAGCCGGCTGGGCGGGGAAGACTTCGACGAAGCCCTTCTCGCCCTGGTCGAGCAAAAGGCCGGCCGGCGTTATGAAGACCGGGAGCGGATCGAGATGCTTCAGGTGGTCCGGGAGGTCAAGGAGGGCATCGGGACGTACACGCAGAAGCTCCACGTCGACACGCCGGAAGGGACCATCTCGATTCCCATACGCGAGTTTCATGACGCCGTCCGGCCCCTGGTGGACAGGACCGTGGACCTGGTGCAACAGGTGATCATGGAGGCCAAAGGCCGGGGCAGGGAGGCCGACCGGATCGTGCTTGTCGGCGGGGGCGGGCTCCTGGCCGCCGTACCCAAGCTTCTGAAGGAGCGCTTCGGCCGGGCCAGGATCCACCAGGGACTATACCCCTTCGCCGCCGTGGCCATCGGCGCGGCCATCCAGGCCGACACCCCGGACCTCGAGGTTACCGGCCGCCTGAGCAGCCATTTCGGCGTCATCCGCGTGCGCGAAGACGGCAGCGAGTACGTGGACGTGATCTTCGAGAAAGGACGCCCCCTGCCGCCGCCCGGATGGATCGAAACCGTGGCCCGTCCTCCCTACGACCCGCGGCACAACATCGGACGATTCCAATACCTCGAGTGCGAAGAGATCGACCCGGAGACGGGGCTGTCCGCAGGCGAGGCCGTGTACTGGAACGACATCCTCTTCCCTTACGACCGGGGGATCAACACCGAAGGGGAGCCGCTTTCCTCCGAGGATGTAGGGCGCATCGAAAACACGCCCCTGCTGATGGAGGAACGCATCGTGGAGGAGTACTCCCTCGATGCGCACGGCATCCTGACCACCCGCATCTCCCGAACGATCCAGGATCGTTTTTCCAACAGCTACAACCTCTTCCGAAAAGGGTGAGCACCGGTTCGGCGGCAGCGAGGGACGCGCCAGGCATACCAATCCCTTTCCGCTCACGGGCGCGGAGGGCCGGGACAGCCGAAGCTCCTCGTTGATGGCCTTTTTCATTGACTTTTTAGGCATACTCTTATAGGGGAGGGAAGCGCACGAGATTTGCTATCGCCGATATTGTTCGTTCCCGGATTTCAGCATTTAACCTTTTACAAGGGGAGGAGGGAACATGGGTGCTTTAGTGATCATGGTCGTGGCATTTATAGGGTACATTATTATGTACAAGTTGTACGGCAAGTTTATTGGCCGCAAGATTTTTCAACTATCAAACGCTTGTAAAACCCCTTCCTGCGAATATGAAGACGGGATCGATTATGTCCCAACCAAAAAAGAGATCATATTCGGACATCACTTTACATCAATTGCAGGTACAGGTCCGATTGTCGGACCGGCAATCGCGATTATCTGGGGCTGGGTTCCGGCCTTGCTTTGGGTGTTCATCGGCAGCATCATCATGGGTGCCGTACATGACTTCGGCGCACTCATTATTTCCATGCGAAATCAAGGCAAGTCCATTTCCGAGTACACCGCCAAGTACATCAACAACCGCACCAAAATCTTCTTCTTCCTGATCGTGTTCCTTGAGCTCTGGATCGTGATCGCCATTTTCGGCCTGGTGATCGCCATCGTGTTCGCCATTTATCCCCAGTCCGTTCTGGCGGTCTGGGTGGAGGTGCCCATTGCCATCTATCTGGGGTACCTGATCTACAAGAAAGGAAAGAGTCCCCTGGCCTGGTCCATCCTCGCCCTGGCGATCATGTACTTCTTTGTCTTTATCGGCCCCTGGGCGCAATTCAAGATGCCCACCATCGCCGGGATCCCGGCCACGGGTGTCTGGACCATCATTCTGCTCGCCTATGCGTTCATCGCATCCACGCTGCCCGTCACCACCCTGCTCCAGCCCCGGGACTTCATCAACTCCCACCAGCTGGTCGTGGCCATGGGTTTGCTGATCCTGGGCGTCCTGTTCGCCAGCTTCGGGGGCAACCTGGAGATTGTGGCGCCTGCCGTTCAGATGTCACCGGCCGAAGCCCCATCCATGTGGCCGTTCCTTTTCATCACCATCGCCTGCGGCGCGATCTCCGGGTTTCACTCCCTGGTCTCCTCCGGGACCTCGGCCAAGCAGGTGCGGGATGAGACGGATTCCCTGTTCGTGGGGTACGGCTCCATGCTCATGGAAGGCGCCCTGGCCACCCTGGTGATCATCGCAGTGGCCGCGGGCATCGGCATGGGGTACACCCCCAAGGGTGGAGAGACCCTGACCGGCGTGGCCGCGTGGACCACCCACTACTCCTCCTGGGCCGCAGCAGCCGGCCTGGGCTCCAAGGTCACGGCCTTCGTGGACGGGGCGGCCAACATGATCGGGGCCCTGGGGCTTCCCAAGGTCTTTGCGCTGGCCATCATGGGCGTGTTCGTCGCGTCTTTCGCAGGGACCACACTGGACTCGGCCACCCGGATTCAGCGGTACGTGATTGCCGAGCTCGCCGGGGACTTGAAGCTCAACTTCCTGGCCAACCGGTATGCGGCCACCACCATCGCCGTGGGAAGCGCCCTGGTTCTGGCCTTTATTGCGGGCCCCGGCGGCACCGGCGCATTGAAGCTCTGGCCCCTGTTCGGTGCGGTCAATCAAACCCTGGCGGCCCTCGCCCTGGTCATCATCACGCTCTATCTGGAAAAGCAGGGCGGGCTGAAGTGGATCGTCGCGGGGGTCCCCGCCATGTTCATGGCGGTCATGACCATCTGGGCCGTGATCGTGAATCAGTTCCATTTCGGGACGCAACAGAACGTGCTGCTGCAGGTGATCAACATCTGCATTCTCTTCATCGCCGTCTGGATCGTGATCGAAGGGGTCATCCGCTTCTTCCGCGTGTTCGGTCAGCCTCCTGAGCAGCCCGAACCGGTAACGGCTTCGTAAGGACGAGGGCGGGAGCACCGCTCGAGTGGTGCTCCCGCCATGGCATCCCGTCTGCGCGGGCTTGTGAGGGGCGCTCCAGCGCAGGACGGACTGCGACATGACAAAGCAACTCAAGAGAAGCTACTTTTCTCTCCTGGTCCCCGCTGTGCTGGCCCTTGCCCTGCTGGCGGGGATCAAGTCGTTCAACCTGTTGCCTCACACCCCGACCTACCCTTCAGGGTCATTGTTTTTTCTTGCGCCTTTTGTTTTTGTTTTGGCGGTAATTTTTGCTGTTGGTCTGCCTGTTTTTCTCCGATCTCTTTTTGCTCACAGGATGCGGGAGCAGAGCACCGTGGCGGAATCGGATTGGCTGAAGTTCGAACGGACCCTCATTCGCATCTCCCTGGTGACACCGTACCTGATCGTTCCCGCCTATCTGTTCGAGTTTCCCCGCTTCTATTTCTCGGGTACGACGCTGATGGCGCTCTACGCGGTGTATTACTTTTACCCGTCCAGAAAGCGCATTCAATTCGAGCGGCGCATGTTTCGGGTCGGATAAGGAGCTCCGGCCGCCGGATTCCCCGGAGGGGACATGATTCGGATCCTGAAAATCGTGAAGGACAAGGTCGTCGAGTTTCTAAAAGTCTCCGACGAAATCGCCCGAGGCAACGCCGTGGAGACCATTGAAACCGAGGTGGAGGAGCTCGACAACATCTTCGGGGTGCTGGTTCTGGGCTCCTATGTGGGGATGCCTTCGCCCCCCATGCAGATCTCGCTGGACCTGATGCCCTTCATGGAAAAGGAGCTCATCCTGATGATGGAAAAGGTGGACACGGCGAGCCAACCCCTCAGCCAGCTCTTCTCGGTCCTGGACATAGGATAGCCATGAATCGGGCAACCCATCTGTTTTTCATGGGAAAAGGCGGTGTGGGGAAATCGACCTCGGCCGCGCTCTTTTCGACCTTCCTGGCGCAAAAGGGGTACCGCGTGATGCTGGTCTCCCTCGATCCTGCGCACAACCAGTCCGACATCTTCGAGCGGACCCTTTCGGACGAGCCCGTGGAGGTCGCCCCCCGCCTCCGGGTGAGCGAAATCGACGAGGATTCCTGGATCCGGGCGTATCTGAAGGATGTGCGCCGGCAGATCAACAGGACCTATTCCTACTTGACGGCGTTCAACCTGGACAAGTACTTCAGTGTCATCAAGCACTCACCCGGTCTCGAGGAGTACGCGCTCATCCTGGCGTACGAGCACCTTCAGAACAAGTACTCGGATTGGGACTACCTGGTCTTCGACATGCCGCCCACGGCGCTCTCCCTAAAGTTCTTTGCACTTCCGTCCCTCTCCCTGGTATGGGTGAATCACCTGCTGACGCTCCGTCAGGAGATCATTGAAAAGCGGGAGCTGATCACCAAAATCAAGCTCCTGAAAAAGGAGTTCGAACGGGACAAGGTCCTCAACAAAATTCAGGAACAGCGCAAGCAGTATGAAACCATGAGGGAGGCCTTCACAAACCCTGAGAAGACTCAAGTCTACCTTGTCTTGAACCCGGACAAGCTCTCGCATGCCGAATCGTTGCGGATTTTCCACTCACTGAAAGAAATGGGCATCCGTTTGTACCGAACCATTTACAACAAGAGACCCGCGAACGAATCGTGCGCGGACATCGATCCGGTATTCGCGGATATTCCCAGTCTCAATTTCCCTCTCTCCGATACGCCCCTCATCGGTACTGAGCAGCTGCAGCGATATCTTCAGGCCAACGAGCGTGAGGTCCAGCGCCATCTGAACATCTGCTGAGACCGCTCCACACGCCGGGGAACTTTCCCCCGCGGAACCCGCAAGGTGCTCGCATGGCTTCATACACCACCTTTGACGGACGTGACCAATCGGCCGCGGGTGGGAAACAGGGTTGGAAAATCGGAGAAGCCCAAAAGAAAAGCGGAGCGAAAAGCCCCGCTAAGTAGGCGAAATCTTTAGTGGCGGGCGATGCAGGACTCGAACCTGCGGCCTTTGGTTCCGGAGACCAACGCTCTATCCACCTGAGCTAATCGCCCGTTTGACTGGGGGATGTTGTAGCAGCTTTTTGTGCGGCGGTCAACAGCAGACTCGAGCAGGCCCGAGCCCGGGAGCCGGGCCCCACGCGGAAAACAGAGGGATCGGGGAGGGGCTTCATCCCGGTTTAAAAACTCCATAAAAATTGGCCAATTATGGAGGGTTTCCGGGTGCAAACGCCTTGACAGCCCAGGGTGTCTGTGCTAGCAAGTCAGGCAGGACGGGTCGCTGGAATCCTCAACCCATACGCGGAGACGCCGGGCCATGGTGAAAGACGAAACAAACGTGGAAGAGGGAACGGTCGAGGAAGAGGATCTCCTGGACTTCGATCTGGACGACCTCGCGTCGGAGGAGGGGACCGAGCCGGGCGAGGACGAGGAGATTATCGAGCTGGTCGACCTCGTGGAGGAAGACGCTGTGGAGGATGCCGGCGGGGAAGCCGCGGACATTGAAATGCTTCTCCAGGATGAGGTTTCCCCGGGGACTTCTGATGAGGAGGCGGGCGAGGC
>JAIPEI010000221.1 GCA_021737245.1 Deltaproteobacteria bacterium
GGCCGGGGGACCGGGTGCCGGCGGACCGGGGGGCGGTCCGGGGGGCGGTCCGGGAGGTGGTCCGGGAGGTGGCCCCCACTAGACGCCATTGGATGCGGCCCGGGTTTTCCTGTTGGCTCCCAAGGGAAACCCGGGCTTTTTTTGTTTCGAATGGGAGCAACAGCCCGCATTTCTCCTGTGTCCCTTTTCCGACCGGACGCGTATAGCATGGTAAGTGGATAGGGCGGAGAGGAGTTCAGGAGTCATTCAAACGAAGCATTGGGATTCTGCGAAAGGAGTTCTGAAATGAACCATCTGATGAAGGTTTGCGTGATGTTCGCACTGCTCATGTTCTTCGGCGCGGGCACGGCCCTTGCCGGGAACGGCCCCGGCAACGGCACCGGCAACGGCGGGATCGGACCGGGAGACGGCACCGGCAACGGCGCCCCGGACGGCGCGGGCACCTGCCCCGACGCCAGGATGGATATGCCCTTTGTTCTCGCCGGAAACGGCAACGGGGGCTCGGGCGGCAACGGCGGTCACGGCCCGGGCGGCAGCACCGGGTTCGGCGGCGGCGAAAACGGGGGCAACGCAGGGACCGGGGACAACGGCGGTTTCGGGCCCGGCGACGGCACCGGAAACGACGGCGTCGGACCGGGAGACGGCACCGGCTTCGGCGCCGGACAAGGTTCGGGCAACGCAGGAACCGGTGACAACGGGGGGCACGGTCCCGGGGACGGCACCGGCAACGGCGGGGTAGGACCGGCGGACGGCACCGGCTACGGCGCCCCGGATGCCGCAGAGGCCCCGGAAACAGACGACGAAACAGCGTAGATAGGAGAGTCGGAAAACGTTCCTGAAAACCTCCGGCTCACAGTCCCGGCGGGGTCCCTCGACGACCGGGGGGCCCCGCTCCACCAGCCCCCTCCCCGTGCCCGCCCTTTTTCCCTTCGGTCGCAAGCCCGGCTTTGCGCCTCTACCGTGCCCCACACGGAGCTCGAGCCACAGGAGAGACCGGAAGTACGAATAACCGCTGTCAGGCCTCCTGCCGCTTGAGGAAAAGCGAGAAGCCCGCGCCCACGAGCGAGATGCCCCCGGCCGTCAGGAAGGGGATGGTGAACGAGCCGGTCGAGTCCGCCAGGTAGCCGCCGATCGCAGGCCCCAGGGCCTGGCCGATGCCGAAGAAGATGGTCACGAAGCCCAGGCCGGCCGGCGCCAGCCGGGGGCCCACCAGGTCGCCGGCCGTGGCGGCCATGATGGTGGGGATGCTCCACGCCGTCAGCCCGAAGAGGACTGCGGAGAGGTAAAACCCGAGCTGCACCCTGACCAGGGCATAGATGATGTAGGCCAGGGCCAGGACCAGGTAGGCCAGGGGCGCGCCCCTGGCCCTTCCCAGCCCGTCCGAGATGTGACCCCAGATCACGCCGCAGAAGATGCTCAAACCGCCCACCGCGGCCCACAGGCCGCCCGCCCACTCCTGGGAGAGCCCCATCTCGTTCACCAGATAGGCGGCGAAGAAGACCATGTAGATGATATAGGAGAGGCCGTAGAAGAAGTAGGTGACGCCCAGGTACCAGACAGTCCCCTTTTTGTAGACCAGTCCCCAGTCCAGGGTGGAGGCCTTGGCCGCGCCCCCTTCGGCCCGCTCGTCCCCTTCCGCCTCGCCCACCTGGAGCAGCCCCTTCTCCTCGGGCCGGCTTCGGACGAAGAGGAACACGATGGCGGAGATCACCAGCACCGCGCCCCCCAGGTAGTACCAGGAGTACCTCCAGCCCTCGTTTCCGTAGGAGAGCAGGATGGGCGGGACCACCAGGCCGGAGATCAGGGTGCCCGCGCCGATCCCTCCGGAAACGATGCCCGTGGCAAAGCCCCGCCGCTTCATGGCGAACCAGGCGGAGCCCAGGGCCATGGCCGGGACGTAGGCCGCGCCGTTGCCCAGGCCGGTGAAGAGCCGCATGGTGAAGGCGAAGCCGAAGGAGTTGGCCAGCCCGGTCAGGATCAGGGTCACCCCCATGAGCAGCAGGGCGAAGGTGATGACGATGCGGGTGCCGAACCGCGCAGCCAGAAACCCGCCCACGATGGCCATGGTGAGGTAGCCGATGAAGTTGCCGGTCCCCAGCAGCCCCAGCTGGGTGTAGTCGAAGGCCAGGCCGTCCTTCATGGCGGGAAGGATGATGGTGTAGGCCATCCGCCCGAAGCCGTGGGCCGCGATGGTGGTGAGCAGTCCCATGAAAATGACGATCCAGCCGTAGTGGAGCTTGGTCTCACGCATGGCACCCTCCTTTGTGATGTCGTCTCATGGGGACGGATCCCGGAGATTCACCTTCTTCCTTGCTCTCGTCCTTTCCAAAGGTGAGCCCCTCGGTGTCCGAGGGCACGTAGATCATTGCAATGTCCGTGTCGCCGCCTCCCACCCCTCACTCGACTCACTCCCGCTATTTATGCCGAAACGAAAAGAAAAAAACAACTCTTCGCTTTATGATGCAGGCAATCAGGACACAGAATGCGTTTGAATAGAAGCCCGGACTCTGTCTTTCAATGCGTTACATATCGAGCGAAAGCGACTGTGAGCGCTTCTGCTCTTTTTACATGCCGCTGCTTTCCCGAAGAGTGAGCGGGATCAGGCGGCCTGGTGTCGGCGTCTTGACGCCGCACCGGAGGAGCCCCTGTGTGACCGGGCCACGCCCCCCCCGCAGGACGGTGCCTTCCTCCGCTGCAACGGCCGCCTTCCGGGAATACGGACAAAACCCTTTCCGACTGTTATATCAGGGCATAATATTTGCAACACATGCCCGCTGTCGATTTTCGCAGTGCGCATCCCGCCGATCGTGCCCCCGCGATCGATCGGACCCTGCGACAGCTGCATCGCGACGAGCGACCGCCGGGTCGAGAATCGACCCGGCAACGCCGGTCCCAACCGTCCCATATTCAGCAGTCGAGGCAGGATGTAAGGAGAAAGGAGTGCAGGGATGATGAAACGCCTGAGCATGAAAGGCAAAATGATCCTCGGTGCCTTCGCAGTGGTCGTTCTGGTCATGGTGGCTTCGGCCGTGACCGTCTCCACGATCGTCGGCCGTCAAAACAGGGCGTCGGCCCACGGGCAGCTGACAAAGGCCATGAACATCATTCGGGGCCGGCTGGGCGAACAGAAGGAAAAGCTGCGGGCTGAGTCGAGGAAGCTGTCCACCATGAATGAGATGGGGGCGAGGATCAAGTATCTGCACGAGTACAAGAGCCAGGACATCGCCATGAGCCTTTCGTCCTTTGCCGACCTGAGCCGGGACGTGAAAAACGTCGCCATGACCCTCGACCTGTGGCAGGCCGCCGTCTATGACATCGACGGGAGGCTGGTTTCCTTTACGGCAAGAGCGGAAGACCGCAACGTCAGCTACGGCTTTGTCCATGCCGGTTCCGGTTCCGGCGTCCGGTACAAGACGTTGAAGGGGGGCGAAGAGGAAACGGGCTTCGAGTGGGAGACGAGCAGCGCCCTTCCGGTGGAGACGCTGCCGATGACCTGGGACGGGGCCCTTCCGGACCGGGAGCAGGTTCGATTCCAGCTCCGAAACGGCCGGTTGTGCCTGGTGGCCGCGGTACCCGTCCTTGCGGACGTCTACAGCGCGGAGACGTCCGAGAAGGAGAAAAAGCAGTTCGGCGTCGCCGTGCTCACCCAGCGCCTGGACGCGGCTTTCGCCTCCCGCATGGCCGGACTCACCGGCCTGGAGGTGATGATCTTCACGGACCGGGGGCAGGCCGTGGGGAGCCTGGCGTCCTATGTGGAGCTTCAGGCGCCGGAGATCGAAGGCGTCCGGAAGGACTGGGCCCTCGAGAGCCAGGATCTTCTCCTCAACGATGTCGAGGTTCAGGAGAAAGGCTTTTTCCAGGCCGTCCTTCCCCTGTACAGCGGCTCCAGCTACTGCGGCGCCTTTGCCTCACTGTTTCCGAAGGCCATTGTCAGCGCCAACACATGGCAGATGATTCGACTCCTGGCGCTGGTGGATCTCGCCTGCATCCTTCTCATCCTGCCGTTCGTCTGGTTCTCCTCCCACTCCCTGGCCAAGCCCATTCATGGAATCATCGAAACCTTGAGGAACACGGCCCAGGCCGTTTCGACCGCCTCGGCGCACTTCCTGTCGACCAGCAGCGGGCTGGCCGAGGGATCGTCGGAGCAGGCCGCCTCCCTGGAGGAAACCTCCTCCTCCCTGGAGGAGATGTCCACGATGACCCGGCAGAACGCGGAGCACGCCCACCAGGCCAACAACCTGTCCAAGGAGATCTCCGACAACCTGAAGAAGGCCAACGTCTCCATGAAGTCCCTGATCGGATCCATGGACGAGACCTTCAAGGCGAGCGGCGACGCATCGAAGATCGTCAAAACGATCGACGAGATCGCCTTCCAAACCAACCTCCTCGCCCTCAACGCCGCCGTGGAGGCGGCAAGGGCCGGGGAAGCAGGCGCGGGATTCTCGGTGGTCGCGAGCGAGGTTCGGAACCTGGCCCAGCGTGCGGCCGAAGCATCCGGGAACACCCAGGCCCTCATCGGCCAGATCACCGAGCAGGTCGAGAAGGAATCGGGTCTTGTCCAGGAGACGGACGACGGGTACCGGGAGGTCGCCCTGGGGGTCAAAAAGATCACGGAGATCCTGGACGAGATCGCCACGGCCAGCGACGAGCAGGCCCACGGGTTCGAGCAGGTGAACAAGGCCGTGGCGGAGATGGACGGCGTGACCCAGCAGAATGCGGCCGGCGCCGAGGAGTCCGCCTCCGCATCCGCGGACCTGGATCGCCACTCCCGGGAAATGGCGGACAACCTCTCACGGCTCACGCTCATCGTGCGGGGCGGCGGGAAGGACGAGAACCATGAGCACGAGGCGCCGGATGAGGCCGCCCACCCGGCCGGCGGGTCCCCGGATCCGCAGCGGCTGCCCGCCGCTCACACGGGCTCGATGGAGTAGAGGCCTTCCGGCTTCGAGCCGTCAGCCCTCCGCGAGGTCCTTTCCATGGAGCCCCAGGGGCGCCAGGAGCCTCTCCTCGATCTCGGCCTCTGCGCGGGGGAGGTCGCCCCGGGCCCGGCCGCGCTCATAGGCCTCGGTGATGACCGCGGCGTGGTGCGAGGCCCGTTCGCGGGCCGCCCGAAGCGCCCGTTCGATCCCGCTCCAGTCGCCGCCCTCCTGAAACCCGGAAAAGGCCTCGGCCATCTCGGGAAACAGCGCCTTGCGCAGCCCGTCCAGGAAGGCGGTGTAAAAGCCCAGGGAGGCGTGACGCTTCTCGTCGATGATGTACCGAAGGGTGCCCGCCTCGTGGGTGTCGGCCAGGAGGTCCTTGACCGCCCGGGCCAGGAGCTCCACCGGGGTGTGCGGGAACGCCGCGATCACCTCCTGCCAGGTCGTCCGGTCGAAGGTCCTGTCCCGGAACTCGCCCAGCTCGTGCCGGAGAATGACCTCGAGCTCGTCCCGGACCATGGCGTCCAGGCGCGGGGGGACCTCTCCGGGGCGCCCCGCTCTCAGGCCGTACCGGCCGAGCGCATACCCAAGCGCCTCCCCGCCGCCCTCCCCGGCGTAGAAGATCCGGTCCCAGAGAAACCGCCTGGCGGTCTCCCGCCTCAGGATCACGGTGTGGTCCCGGGTCAGGGCCGGCAGGGTGAGAAGGCCCCGGGCCAGCTCCCGCCCCAGCACGTACACGGTCAAATCCCCCATCCGGCGCTTCTCCTCGATGCGGGCGAGAAAGAAGACCGGCACCAGCCCGCCGGCCAGCCCGGCCCCGTAAAGGCAGCCCCGGGGCTCGAGGATCGCGTTGACGCCCTCCTCATCGAAGGGATCGAACGCCTTGCCCGATATGAGGATGGGCCGGAGGTCCGAGTCGGCCACCGCCTCCCACGTCTCCTCCCGCCTCCCGATCCAGTCGAGCACCTCCCCGCTCTCACGCTCCACCCAGGGTTCGAGCCCCTGCTCCCACTTGAAGAGATCCCGCAGCCGCAGGGCCAGACCGCAGATGGAGAAGCCTCCTGCGTGTTGCGCATCCATGACGGTGCAGTTCTCCACCACCTGCGCCGCAATCTCCCGGAGGTCGACCATGTGGACTCCTTTCCGCCCGAGCTACGCCCCTCATGCAGGGCATTTCGAGCCTGAAGGCAGTGTATCACTGAAACGGCAGGGTAGAAAGGGACGGATCGGGTTCAAGTCCGGGCGGGAAAAGGTCGATGAGTCCGGTAGCACCCGAGACACCCTGAACCCCCGGCGCGGCCGCGCTGCAAGGACCCAAGGGCGCTCATGAGATCATATTGACAGACGAGGAGGAAAGCATGAAACCCGCATGGAAACGACCCGGGAGC
>JAIPEI010000222.1 GCA_021737245.1 Deltaproteobacteria bacterium
CAGAGGCCGTCAGAAGCCTGAATCTCGACCCCTCCGTAGGTGTCATCAAGCTCGGCACGACTTGGCCTCTGCCGCCGCAGTTCCTGAAGACCCATCTATTAAAAGCATCACGGATCCTGGTTGTCGAAGAGGTGGATGTCTTTCTCGAGACCAACCTGAAGGCGTTCGTCGTGGACAACCTGCCTGATCGTTCCTTCCGGTTCTTCGGGAAGGCATCGGGTCATACGCATCCATACGGAGAGCTCAACGTCGACGTCGTGATCCAGGCCATCGCCGATGTCCTGGCCCTTGAGTACACACCGAGAGACGTGGAGTACGAGAAGACGAGCCAGGAGATCGCAGAATCCTTCGTACCCCCCAGGACATCCCAGCTCTGCCCCGGGTGCCCCCACAGGGCGACCTACTGGGCGCTCAAAGACGCGCTCAAGATGGTCGGCGGGGATGGTGTCGTAGTGGGTGACATCGGCTGCTATGCCATGGGCCTTTTCCCCACCGGATTTTCGCAGGTCAAGACGGTCCACGCCATGGGATCCGGAATGGGGGTAGGGGCAGGCCTCGGGAAGCTGGATCAACTCGGGTTCGAGCAGCCGGTCGTGGCCATGGCCGGGGACTCCACATTTTATCACGGCGTCATTCCTGCGCTGCTCAACGCCGTCCACACCGAGGCGGACGTGGTCCTGGTGGTTCTGGACAATGCCGGGACCGCCATGACAGGGTTTCAACCGCACCCCGGTAGCAACGTGGACGCGGAAGGCGATACCAGGCCGGCCATCAGTATCGAGCGACTGTGCGGTGCCCTCGATGTCGATGTCACCGTTGTGGACCCCTATGACATCGATGCGACAAGGAAGTCCTTTCTGAATGTCCTGGCCGATCAGGGAAAGACCAGGGTGGTGATCAGCCGGCGGGAATGCGCGCTGATCGGAGCCAAAAGACTCGGTGGACCTATTGCCAAGGTCCGCATCGATCCGGACAAGTGCCTTGGGGATCAGTGCGGGTGCAATCGGTACTGCACCAGGGTTTTCAAGTGCCCCGGGCTGATGTGGGACAAGGAGTTGGGAAAGGCCCGGATCGATGAAGCAGTCTGCAATGGATGCGGCGTTTGCGTGAGCGTCTGTCCTCAATCGGCCATCGTAGCGGAGGCGGTGCAATGAGTGCGGAAGGAAGAGGACTGATCAATTTGATCATTACAGGGGTCGGCGGACAGGGCAATATCCTGATGTCCCGATTGATCGGGGATGCGTCCATCGAAGAGGGGTACACGGTCACCATCGGCGAGACCTACGGCGCGACGCAGCGGGGCGGATCTGTGGCAAGCCATGTGAGGATTTCCAGGGAGAAAATCCCCTACAGCCCGGTCACCCCCAAGGGAACGGCCGAGATCATCGTAGGTCTGGAGCCGAGCGAATCGCTGAGAATGCTAACCATGTACGGGCATCCCGGCACTTATGTGGTGACGAACACCCGCCCGATTCATCCCCTAGAGGTCGCTGTGGGCGAGGTAGATTACCCAACCCAGCAGACCATCGAGGACTGTATGGCCCGGCTTTCAAAGAAGGCCTGGTACATCAACGCCTCCGAGTTCGCCCTCGGTCTGGGCAATCCCCTTATCACGAACATTGTCATGATAGGCGCGCTTCTAGGGACAGGGCTCCTGCCCGTGGAGGGAAGCCAGATCGAGCGCCAGTTGAAGATGAGTTTCAAAGGAGAAAAGCTGGACCTGAACCTAAGGGCCTTTGAGCAGGGATACAGAGCGGTCAATAAGGCGGTCTGAACAAGGCCGACAGGCGGACAGCCCCCGGCACCGCCTTGGGGTTATGCCGGAAGATTAGGAGGTAGGAAGATACCTTATGGAAGAACGCGGCGCGACACAATTTCTGAAAAAGCACGTCCTTGACGCCGAGCTTTGTACATACTGTGGGGCTTGCGTAAATATATGTCCTCACTTCATTGCCTATCATGACCGAATTATTGTCCGAGATACGTGTGATCGGACGGAAGGCGGATGCATAGACATTTGTCCGCGATTGGAAACAGACTATTCAAACCTCATTCGCCGCCTTTTTGATGAGAAGGACATCACCCCGGAAGTGGGGGCTGTCAAGGCCTTTTACATCACCCGGGCTGCCGACGAAGCCGTGCAGAGGAATGCACAGCACGGAGGGACGGTTACAGCCCTGATCCGGCTCGCGCTGGAAGAGGGGTTGATCGATACCGCGGTCCTGTCCGGGGAAACGGAGCCCCTCCGCCCTGCAGGTGTGGCCGTGGATCGGACAGGTCAGCCCGGCCGATACAGCAAGAGCCGCTTTGTGGTCTCCCCGAATGTCGCGGCCTTCAACGAGCTTGCGCAAACGGAAGCGGCGGCCATCGGTATGGTGGTCACCCCCTGCCAAGCCCAGGCACTGGCAAAGATGAGGGTCAGCAAGAACCCGAGAATCCAGACGAACAGCAAAAAGGAACGTCTGGTGATCGGCCTGTTCTGTGGCTGGGCTTTCTCCCATGACGCGCTGAGCGCGTTACTGGCAGAAAAGCTCGATGATCTGAGCTCGATCATCGGTATGGATATCCCGCCGAGCAAGTACCACGTCTTAGACGTGTTCACCGCGGACGGGACGACGATCAGCATCTCTCTGGATGAGGTCCAGAAGTGTGTACGGCCCGCCTGCAGGTCCTGTTCCGATATGACCGCGGAGTTCAGCGATATCTCCGTGGGATCGGCACGCCTGCCCGAAGGGTGGGAGGAGGCAAGGTCCTGGAATCAGGTCATCGTGAGGACGGATGTCGGAGCGCAGTTGATGGACCTTGCAAGAAGCAGAGGCCTGCTGGAGTTCAGGGAGGTGCCTGAGCAGAATCTGGCCAACCTGAAAAAGGCGTCCCTGAACAAGAAAAAGACGGCAACGACCTAAAAAGCCAGGCCGAGAAAAGGGGGCGAACCTATACAGGCAGGAAAACGCTTCGACCGGTTACTTAAATCGAGAAGCCATCGCAAGGGGGGGGCAGCATGGGACAGAGCATCACGAATAAAATCATCAAGGATCATCTTTCAGCCGGAAAAATGTCACCCGGAGAGCAGATAGAGATAAAAGTTGATCAAACCATAGGACATGATCTAACCGGAATTATGGCAGGTTTAATTCTCGAAAGCGTCAATGCCGACAAGGTCAGCACAGAGACCTCTGTGTTTTACTGCGATCACAACACACTGGCCACCTCCACCGAGAACGCGGACGATCATCTCTACCTGAAGACGGCGGCGCGGCGGTTCGGGGTCTACTTCTCGAAGCCCGGTAACGGAATCTGCCATTTTCTGCATCCCCAGAGATTCGGGAAGCCGGGGAAGGTCATGCTGGGGGCGGACAGTCACACGCCGACATCCGGGGCCCTGGGCATGCTGGCCATCGGAAGCGGCGGCCTAACCGTGGCCAAGTGCATGGTGGGAGAAGGGTTCAAGCTGGCCACGCCCAAGGTGTTCAACATCAAGCTCACCGGATCCCTCAGCCCGGGGGTGTCCGCAAAGGACATTGCGCTGGAGGCCTTGAGGCGCCTCACCGTGAAAGGCGGGATCGGCTGTGTCGTGGAGTACACCGGCGACGGATTAGGAGGCCTCTCCGTCCCCCAGCGGGCCACCCTCGCCAATATGAGCATAGAGATGGGCGCAACCACCGGTATCTTCCCCAGCGACCAGGTGACGCGCGACTATCTCAAGGCCCAGGGCCGGGAAGGGGACTGGGTGGAGCTTCTGCCGGACCCCGACGCCGAGTACGACGACGAGATCGAGATTCGGCTCGATGAGCTGGAGCCCCTGGTGGCCGAGCCCCACATGCCCGATCTGGTCGTCAAGGCGAAGGACCTCGGCCATGTCAAGCCCAACGCCGTGTTCATCGGGAGCTGTACCAACGCCTCCTACTCGGATATCGCCAAGGCCGCACGGATCCTGAAAGGCCGGACCGTTCACAGGGACATCGACCTGACTGTTGCCGCGGGTTCCAGGCAGGTCCTGCAGCACCTGATTCAGGACGGAATCCTGGCGGATCTCGTGGCATCCGGGGCCCGGATCCTCGAGTGTGCCTGCGGGCCCTGCATCGGCATGGGGCAGGTTCCCCCCTCGAACGGCATCTCCGTCCGTACGTCGAACCGGAACTTCAAGGGCAGGAGCGGAACCACCAGCGCATCGGTCTACCTGGCCAGCCCGGAAACGGCTGCAGCCACGGCGGTCACGGGCCGGATCAGCGATCCAAGAGACGTGGTCGACGTGAGTCTCGTGGAGGGCTGCACCGAGCCGGAGACCTATATCGTGGATGACAGCATGATCATCACGCCCGATGAGATCGAAGACAATCAGAAGGTCGAGATCATCCGCGGTGAAAATATCGTGCCTCTGCCGGAACGGGGACCGCTGAGGGATACTATCGAAGCCGCAGTCGTCATGAAGCTGGGCGATAACATCACGACAGACGACATCATTCCGGCTGGCACGCATATCCTGAAGTACATCGCCAATATCCCTAAGTTCGCGGAGTACACTTTCTGCTATACGGACGAGACCTTTGTCGAGAGGGCGAAGGAGCTGAAGAATTCCGTCATCATTGGGGGAGAAAATTACGGGCAGGGCTCGAGCAGAGAGCATGCAGCCCTGCTTCCCATGTTTCTGGGAACTGAGGTGGTCGTCGCAAAATCCTTTGCCCGCATCCACAAAGAAAATCTGATCAACTATGGGATTCTGCCTATCATTTTCAAAAATACAGAAGATTACGACAGGATCGAGATGAATGACCGATTGCAGATCGAAAACACCTATGCCCAGGTGGATCAGGGTGAAGTCAAGGTTAAGATCGTCAATAAAGAAATCGAGTTTTTAACGATCATTGAAGCTTCTGACAGCGACAAAGAGATCTTAAAGGCAGGCGGCGCTTCAAATTTCTTGAGAAATAAGCTGGCTAAATAACGAATAGGAGGGGGGTTATGAAACATATTGCTGTCATTCCAGGAGACGGTATCGGGGTCGATGTGACGCGCGAAGCGGTAAAGGTCCTGAATCGGGCACAGGATGTCTACGGCTTCAAGCTGGAGATGACCCACTTCGACTGGAGCGCGGACAAGTATCTCAAGGAAGGGGTTACGTTGCCTGAAGGCGCACTGGATATGTTCCGCAAGGAGTACGATGCCATCTATGTCGGTGCCTTCGGGGACCCGCGCGTGCCGGACATGAAGCACGCGGAGGACATCCTGCTGGGGATGCGTTTCGGACTGGACCTCTACATCAACCTGCGGCCCATCAAGCTCCTGGACGATGGCCTGACCCCCCTCAAGAACCGCGGAACCAAAGAGATCGATTTTGTAATTTTTCGGGAGAACACGGAAGGGATGTACGTGAAGATTGGGGGGATCTTCAAGAAGGACACACCCGAGGAGATTGCCGTTCAGGAAGACATGAACACACGTGCCGGGGTGGAGCGCATCATCGTTGCCGCGTTCGATTACGCCAAGAAGAACGGGCACAAGCGGGTGACCATGGCCGACAAGTCCAATGTGCTGCGGTACGGGCACGACCTGTGGCAGCGCGCATTTGCGGACATTGCGAAACGGTATCCGGATATTGAGGCGAACACCCAGTTCGTGGATGCCGTCACCATGTGGATGGTGCTCAAGCCGGATCAGTACGATGTCATTGTGACCAACAACATGTTCGGCGACATCATCACCGATCTGGGTGCGGCCCTTCAGGGAGGGCTGGGCATGGCGTCATCCGGCAACATCCATCCCGGCCAGGTCTCCCTGTTCGAGCCCGTGCATGGAAGCGCCCCCAAGTATGCGGGCAAGAATGTCACCAATCCCATCGGGGCGATCCTCTCCGCCGGCCTCATGCTGGACTACATCGGCTATCCCGAGGCGGCCAAGGGTGTCGAGGCAGCGGTGATTCAGACCATCGCCTCGGGGGAGGTCACCCGCGACCTGGGAGGGAACCTGACCACCACGGCTGCGGGCGATGCGATCTGCGAAGCCATGAAGTAGCCGTCCAAGTTCCATCGAGCGCATGATCGGGAGCATGGATGGATCGGAAACGCCCACGGCAGGGGAGGGTAATCATGCAGGCAAGTGAGAAAATCGCCGCATTTGTGACGGCGACAACCGAGGCGGATATCCCGGATACTGCCCTTCGGCAGGCCAAGGTCGGGATCACGGACTGGTTGTTCGTCGCACTGGCCGGAAAGGTCCAGGGCGGCGAAGCCCTTCAGGGCCTCTGCGGGGAGGTGATCGGCCGAAGCGCTCGCATGCAGGGCACGCTCATCGGACAGCCATC
>JAIPEI010000223.1 GCA_021737245.1 Deltaproteobacteria bacterium
TGACGGGGTTGTTGATCTCATGGGCCACGCCGGCCACCAGAACCCCGAGCGCCTCCATCTTCTGAGCCTGCAGCAGCTGCTCCCGGCTTTTTGCCAGGGCCTGCTCCGCCTCGAGCCGGTCGGTCACCTCCCTGAGCATCAGGATCAGGCCGTCCGGCCGGCCGTTCGTCCCATGGACGGGAATCAGGGTCCAGTCCCAGTAGGTGACGCCTTCACCGCTCTCCTCGGACCTTGGGAGCGGGCGGGCGGGAAAGAACCTGGGCTCGCTCGATGCCAGGACCTCCCGAAGGAGCTCCGGGGTGTCCGGGTCCTCTGGAAACTCGTCGAACCCTCTTCCCTTCATTTCCTCGGGCCGCAGACCACGGAAAGCCGCATAGGGACCGTTGACCCGAAGGTAGCTCAGATCCCGATCCACAAGGGCGATCTGCATGCCGGCGTTGTCGAGGATCTTGCTCAGGATCCGGTCCGTGTCCTGGAGGGAAATGGGCTCGCTTCCCCTCGTGAAACGGGATGCCTCGGCCGGGCCGTACACTCTCCACTCCGCCTTGTTTTCGCTCTCGCCCATTCGCATCGTCTCCGCTCTACGCTTCCAGCGGCCCCCGGGATCGGAGGCTTTCCCCGTCGAACCGCCCTCTCCACGCTCACGCACCGGCCCGCCCGGGATGAAGACGCCCCTCGAGCCGGACCGAAATCTGCACGATTCCGTCTGAGATCACAGGTGCAGGAAAAAGCGCTCGGCGGGGCAGGAAAGTCCCTTTTGTTCCTCTTCAAGTGCAGCCGGATTGTACCGGCCGTGTTACTACAGTGTTTTCAGGGGAACGGCAGGTACATGGAATCAAATCCGATTTGCAAGAACACAACTCGTGGAAACCCGGTTGTCTCCTCCGCGGTGGTGCCGTAGTGAAGATTCGACTCAGTAGTTACCACAAGAAAGCCCCAATGTCCATGGTGATTTGATCCGAGAACGGAAAGCGGTCTTCCACAGCGGGGGAGGTCCATTGATGGGGAGGTCCGTTCTACGGAGCGTAGCCGGCGACCACAATCAGAGCATCACGAGGCCGTCGGGGAACGCGTTCAGCCGCTCCATGCCCCGGGGGCCGACGACGAACGTGTTCTCCACGCCGACCACGCCTTCTCCCGGGAAGACGATCTTGGGCTCGAGAGCCAGGGTCATGCCTTCCCGGAGGGTGAAGCCGGTCCGGCGGGTGATAACGGGCCATTCGTCCAGCTCGAGCCCCAAGCCGTGTCCCACGAAGGGAACGGGACGGGGGAATCCCATGAACCCCTCGACGAGCCCGGCCCGCTTCACGATCCGGAAGGCCCGTTCATAGAGGTCTTCCGTCTGAACGCCCGGACGCCCGGCCTCGGCAAGGGCGTCCTGAACCTCCGTCATGACCTCGTAGGCCCGCTGCATCTTTCCGGGAAGGGCGCCGACTGAGAAAACCCTCGCCTGATCGGAAAGGTAGCCGTCCGCACAGGCGGTGTAATCCACCATGATGGGCTGGGCCGGGCGGATGGGGGTCCACCCGGCGCCCTGGCTGAACCAGGGCCCCAGACCGGCACCGCCCGTCGGACCCACCGTTCCGCTGGGTTCGGCTCCTCCGGGCCCTGCCATGATGTGACCGTAGATGCTCTCCATGTTGAAGGAGCGGGTGCGGGATATGCCGGGATGTCCGTGCCTGCGGTAGAACTCCTCGGAGCGGATGGCCAGCTCGGTCTCGTTCCCGGACTCCCGAATGAATGCCGGGATGTTTTCGTAGAGACGGTCCGCGATCCGGGCCGCCGCCCGCATCCGGGAGATCTCGTACCCGGACTTGATCATGCGGATGCTCCGCACCAGCGGTGAGGCGTCCAGAAACTCCGCCTCGGGCAGCACGCGTCCATACTGCAGGTAGAGCGCCGCGGGGATCACGTCCAGCTCGAGGCCGATGCGCCGGGGCGTTTCCCGCGACACCTCTTCGAGCCGTTCAGGGAGCTCCCGGAGGCTGTTGAGGGGGACGACCCGCTCGACTCGAGCGTCCCGCATCGCCCGCTCCAGGCTCTTGCGCACCATGAGGAGCGGCTCGCCGGCGACCGGCACCCACAGGTGGGCGTCCTGATCGGTTCCGCTGAAGTAGTACAGATCCACCTTCTGGACCAGGAGTGCGCCGTCGGCTCCCTGCCCGGCGAGCGCGCCCTGGAGACGGGAGATTCGTTCCTGGATCTCCTCCCTGTCGGGAAGGACGGGTCGCATGAGATCGGTTCCCTTTCCTTGCGGGGTGCTGGATGACGGTCTCGAGGGCTTCCGATTCTTATGTCTCCGGGCCTTTCTGTCAAACCCTTTCTGTGCTCAATCGGACCTCTCTTGACTTCGAACGAAAAAACACCTATGGGACAGGAAGCGCCGCTTTGCAGGGAAAGTGAGGACAAATCGAAATGAACGATCTGCACGCAAGAATTCGAACGGTCGCGAGGGAGCGCAACGCCGTCATCCTCGCGCACAACTACCAGGTGCCCGAGGTCCAGGACGTGGCCGACATGTGCGGGGACTCCCTCGAGCTTTCCATGAGGGCCGCCCGGACCGAGGCCGACGTGATCCTCTTCTGCGGGGTCCGGTTCATGGCGGAGACCGCGGCCATCCTGTCGCCGGACAAAACCGTGATCCTCGCCGCTGAAAAGGCGGGATGCCCCATGGCCGACATGATCAACGAGGAGGACGTGAGACGCAGGAAGGCGGAGCGGCCGGATCTCTTCGTGCTCAGCTATGTGAACACCACCGCCGAGGTGAAGGCGGAAAGCGACATGTGCTGCACTTCGGCCAACGCCGTTCAGGTGGTGAGGACCATCGATCCAGAGCGCCGGATCTTCATGACCCCGGACCGCAACCTCGCCCGGTACGTCATCCGATGCACCGGAAGGGAGATGGATTACTGGGACGGGTACTGCGTCGTTCACCAAAGGTTGACCGCCGACCGTGTAAAACAGGTCAAGGCGGCCCATCCCGACGGCCTGTTCGTGGCTCACCCCGAGTGCCGGCCCGAGGTCATCGACTTGGCGGATGCCGTGCACAGCACCTCCGGAATGATCGCCCTGGCGCGGGAGTCGGATCACAAGAAGTTCATCATCGGAACCGAGACCGGGCTTCTCTACCCCCTGTCCAAGGCGGCTCCCGACAAGGAGTTCATTCCCGCCGACCCCGGCATGGTCTGCAAGAACATGAAGAAAACGGGGCTTCCCCAGGTCCTGAACGCCCTGGAACGGACCGCGCCCGTGGTGTCCGTGCCCGAGGATATCCGGGTCCGGGCGAAGCAGGCCGTGGACCGCATGCTGGCCGTTCCCAGGGAGTGAGCTCTTGTCCCCCATGAGCGACAGCCCCAGAGAAATCAAGGCCACCATGGAGACTCTCCGGAAGCTTTTCATCATGCCGGACTCGCCGGACAAGTTCGTCGAGTTCGGCAACGAGCTCCTGGAGATGATTCACGACTTCTTCCGGGAAAAGGGCGGGATCCACAGCAGCATCTCGTTGCCCGAGCTGAGCGGGCTTTTCAGCCGGACCGCCGCGCCGGGCGACCCCATGCTCATCAAGGACGTCCTGGCGGAGATCAAGGACGAGGTCATCGCGCACTCCGTGAAGGTGGGGAGCCCCTATTACATCGGCCACATGATCAGCCCGGTTCCTTACTTCATGATTCTGCTGGAGATGATCATCGCCGCGCTCAACCAGAACCAGGTGAAGATCGAGACCGCCAAGGCCTCCAGCTTCGTGGAGAGGGAGCTCGTCACCTGGTTTCACCGGCTCGTGTTCGGCCGGACCGACCGCTTCTACCGGAGGAACGTCCAGAACCCCCGGGTAAGCCTGGGCAACGTGACCTCCGACGGGACCCTGGCCAACTTCACCGCCCTGGCCGTGGCCAGGGAAAAGGCCTTTCCGCCCGAGGGCGGCTTCGGCGGGGTTCGAAAAGAGGGTATGGCGCGGGGCCTCGCACACTACCAATGCCGCCGCGGCGTGATCTTCGTTTCGGCCCGCGCACACTACTCCATCGCCAAGGCGGCCAACCTGCTCGGCGTCGGCTCGGACAACGTAGTGAGTGTGCCCGTGGACCCGGACAACCGCATGGACCCGGTCAAGCTGAGACGCAGGATACGCTCGCTGGGGAAGGACGAGCGGGTCATCGCGATCGTGGGCGTTGCAGGGACCACCGAGACCGGGAGCATCGATGACCTGAAAGCCGTCGGGGAGATCGGCCGGGAGGCAGGCGCCCACGTGCACGTGGACGCCTGCTGGGGCGGGAGCGTCATGCTCGTGGACGAGTACCGGCACCTCTTCAGGGGCATCGAGAGGGCCGACTCCGTGTCCATCGACGCGCACAAGCTTCTCTACTGCCCCACGGCCATGGGCATGGTCCTGTTCCGGAGCGAGCGGGACCTGAACCTTCTGAAGCACACCTCCAACTATATCATCCGGCGGAACTCAGTGGACACGGGACGGTTCACGGTGGAGGGCTCCCGGCCCTTTGCAGCGCTCAAGCCGTGGGCCTCGCTCAAGATTCTCGGACGCCAGGGGTACCGGCTGCTCTTCGAGAGTGCGTGGAAGAATACGGAAACCCTGCGGGCCCTGCTGGAGAGCTACGGGAGCTTCGAGGTCACGAATCGCCCGGAGCTCTTCATCCTCAACTACCGCTTTGCCCCCCGGGCGGTGCAGGAGGCCCTGTCCGGGCCGGAGCCCGCGACCCGAAAGATCAACCGCCTGGTCAACGCCCTCAACGTCAAGCTCCACAAGGCGCTTCGAAGAGACGACACCACCTTCGTCTCCCGAACCACGCTGGAGTCCACGCAATATCGGCCCCAGCGGATCGTGGTCCTGCGCGCCGTGCTCGCCAACCCCCTGACGAACCGGAGCGTGCTCGAGGAGATCGTGCGGACCCAGGGCCGGATCGGGCTCGAGATGTGGCGGGAGTTCGAGCCCGCCTTCCGCAGGATCGCGGGGCGGCGCTAGCCGCTCCGATCCCGGTCCTGGAGCTCTTCGAGCCGGCCCGTGTACCAGTCGATCTGGCGGCACACGCCCCGGATCACCCGCACCTCCCGCGCCCGGAGGGGGAGGCGGGAGAGGAAACGCCGGATGTTGAGCATCCAGTGCTCCGGGTTCTGGGGATCCAGGAAGCCGATCTTCTCGAGGACGTCCCGGAGGTGGTCATACATGCCTTCGAGCTCGAACTTGTCGGCGAGACGGGGGACCGCCTTCGCACCCGGTTCCCGGCTCGCAAGGAAGATCTCGTAGCAGAAGACCATGACGGCCTGGGCCAGGTTGAGCGATGAAAACCCGGCGGCCGGGATGGTGGCGGTGGTGTGGCAGTATCGAAGGTGCTCGTTGCTCAACCCCCGGTCCTCCGGGCCGAACACCAGGGCGACCCGGTTTTGCCGGCTGATGGAGCTCAGCTCGGCGGCGAGCTCCCTCGGGTTCGTCAATGCGGGGCGGTTGGCCCCGAGGCGGGCGGTGGTTCCCACGACCCAGCCGTAGGGACCGATGGCCCGCAGGAGCTCGTCATGCACGTCCATCTTCTCCACGATCTCGATGGAGGGGCCGGTGGCCGTCTTGAGCACCCGGCTGAGGTCGCAGTTTTTGGGCCGGACCAGGGAGAGCCGCTCAATGCCCATGTTGAACATGGCGCGCGCGACAGACCCGATGTTCTCGGGGATCTGAGGCTCCACCAGGATGATGCCGATGTTTTCGAGCCTGAGGGTAATGGTCATCAAGAAGCTCCTGAATCCTTAAAATCGATTTCTGCGACACGAGGCCGTGGACGCCGTGAAAGCGTTCGCACGCATCATAGGTCAAACGGTCCGTTCCTTCAAGCAGTCCGCATGACGCCGGACGGCGTGCCCGTGGGGACCCAAAAGCGTTTGACAATCCCTTGGGCGGCCGATAGAATGCATCCGATTTCGAGACCGTCCCCGTGCCGGGGACTCCTTGTTTGTCTCAACGCTTCCGCCCGAAGCAGGTTCGCCGGAAGCCTCATATCCCAACCGACCCAAGGCATACATTTGCCTCTCGCACGGCCATCCGGCCCAGGTGAGGATCATTACACCGTGAAATCGTCGAAATGGTTCATCGTCCTCGTGGTTGTCCTGCTCGCCGCATGCCTGTTAGTCCCTACGTGGGGCGGGGCCTTCTCCTTCAGGGAAAGCGAGGAGCGCGAAGCCGGCGAGCGCCGCCGGGCTGCGGATGAGCGCGCCGCGGAGATCGACCGGTTGCTGGCGGTCCCCTGCGATGAGAAGCTCAGGAAACGGAAGATCGCGCTGATCATCGGGG
>JAIPEI010000224.1 GCA_021737245.1 Deltaproteobacteria bacterium
TGGAGGCTGCAGGGTTTGCAGCGGGGTTGGGCAAGCGGCGCGAGGTGGTGCACGAGATGAAGCGAAGGTGCCACAAGGAGATCCTGCGTGTGCTGGAGGAAGAGGACCCCCCCGTGATCGCGTCCGGGCGGTTTTCGCTGTAGTTTCGAACGAGCTCCGGCCCCGGCCGCCGAGGCGGCCCGGGTCCCCGGCTCATCCGGCCGCCTCTGTCACGTTCCTGATGGTCCGGCGCAGCTCATCCATGCTGTAAGGCTTGGTGACGGCCGCGGTGAATCCATAGGCGCCGAAGTCGTTTAAAACCGGATCATCGGCATAGCCGCTGGAAACGATTGCCTTGACGTTCGGCTCGATCGCCTTGAGTTCCCGAACGGCCTCCTTCCCGCTCATCCCGCCGCGAACGGTCAGATCGAGAAGGACCACATGAAAGGGGTTTCCCTCCTCCCTGCGTCGCCGGAACATGGCCACGGCCTCGGCCCCTTCCCGGGCGAGGCTCACCTCGCAACCGGTACGCTCAAGCATCCTTTGGGTGATGTCACGGACGATCTCTTCATCGTCCATGATGAGGACGCGGATCGTGCCGTCCCTTTCGGGGGAGGTCCCGGACGACACATCACGGGATGGGCCGCTCCGTTTTGCGATCGGGAGATAGAGGTGGAAAGCCGTTCCCCGGGTCGGCTCGGATTCCGCGAACAGGTATCCCTGGTGGTTGCGGACGACCGAGTGGCTGATGGCGAGGCCGAGCCCCAGTCCCTTCTTTGCGCCCATTTCCTTGGTCGTAAAGTACGGGTCGAAGATCTTGTCCAGATACTCCTCAGAGATCCCGACGCCCTCATCCTCGATGGTGATCCTCACCCATTCGCCGGGATCGACGGGGTATCCGTTTCTCTCCGGGATCTGCAGGTTATCCGCTCTGACGCGGAGGGTCCCACCCTGCGGCATGGCCTCGCGGGCGTTGATCACAATGTTGTGGATCGCCTGGGACATCTGGGATTCATCGTACTCCACGGGCCACAGATCGGGCGGTATCCGGAACTCACATTCGACATTGGATCCCGCCAGGGCAAAGGAAAGCGCGTTTTCCAGGAGGGGGAGGACCTGGCCCGGCTTCCTCATGGGTTTTCCTCCCCGCGAGAAGGTGATCAGTTTTCTGGACAGGTTCTTGGCCATTACGGCCGCATGGCGGGCCCGGCCGAGCAGGGCTTTCGCCTCTTCGTTCGAATCCAGGACGGATTCGGCCAGTGTTATGTATCCCATCATCGCCGTGAGCAGGTTGTTGTAGTCATGGGCGATTCCACCGGCGAGCACGCCGATGGACTCGAGCTTTTTGGCCCGGAGGAGCTCCTCCTCCATGCTCCGGCGAGCTGAGATATCACGTGCAGTGAGCAGAACCCCCTGTTGAAACCCGTGCTTGATCACCGGCGCGGCGATCACCTCGATGGGGAGGACGTGGCCGTCCTTGCAGTGGAGGGACGCATCCCACAGCTCCCTGCCGTGAGGGTCCGGGGCGGCGGCCTGCAGCAGGAGTTCGTTCTGCTGGAGTTCCGCCCCCTCGAGCAACCGGTGAATCGGTTTTCCCAGAATCTCCGCTTCCTGGTATCCGCCGAGGATGAGACCGGCCCGGTTGATGTAGACGATCCTCCGATCCATGTCGCAGAGGATGATCATCTCCGTGGCCGTTTCCGCCAGCAGGCGATATTTCTCCTCGCTTGTCCGGAGGTTCTCTTCGGTCTCCCGGCGCTCGAGGAGTTCATCCTCCACCTCCCGCACGCGCTGCTGCAGGGCCTCATACGAAGGTGGGAGCGCATTTTCCGATATCATGGAAGATCCTCCACATTGATTCTTTCATCCAGCGCGGGCGAGCTTCGAAAGATGACAATCCGGCGTGCACCCGCCGGCATGAAGTACTCCTGTCCGTTTGTGCGGGGCTTCAAGCCGTTACGATCGCAGACACGGAACTTCCCGAACCTCCGGATGGAGACCTCTTCGCCCCGCTCCAGAGCCCGTTTGATCAGCTCGATGAGCGTGTTGACAACCTGGGCGGAGCGGCTCCTGCTCAGGGCACAGCTGCCGGCAACGGAAAGAATGTGGTCGGACTTGGTGCGTGTCATGGAGACCATGGCTCTGCCGGCGATACGTTCGGGCGGCCGGCGATTTCGAATGGAGCCCTTTCATGCGGCGCGGGACATAGACCATTGTTCACATCACGCACGTGCTAGTGTTGCAGAGAACAACGGTCCAGGCAAGCCTGAATTAATGGGCAAAAAATAGGTAGGTAAATTACCTGTTATTGGATGGACAAGAGATGGGATCGTAAATTGGTCTTTTTGCCGCCAATGGAGAGCTTCTTGCGTATATTTTTTCTGTGGGTTTCAACTGTCTTGGGAGAAAGATTCAGCATGGCGGCGATCTCTTTTGTCGTTTTTCCCTGCTTGATGAGATTGGCGATCTTGATCTCGGCGGGGGTGAAGTTCCAGAAACGGGAGGAGAGCCGCTTCGAGAAGGGAGAAATGATGTCGTTCAGGTTGGATTCCAGGATCTCCATATAGGCCTCCTGGGTAGGATCCAGTGGGGTCTGCCTGAGCCTGGCCAGGTAGGGAAGGGCAAGCTCCTTCATGTTCAGCAGGACCTTTTCCTCCATTTCCAGCCGGTTCTCGTCCCTTTTCTTGAGAAGCACCTTCAGGGCCGTGTTCACCTCCTCCAGGTTGGCCCGCTTGGTCTCCAGCTCCCGCTCCGCTCGTTTCCGTTCCCGGATCTCCATTTTCAACCGGGTGTTCGCCCCTAGCAGCTCCTGGGTGCGCTGCTCCACCCGCTCTTCCAGATCCTTGTGCGCCCGGCGCAGGGCCTTTTCAAAGCGAAGCTGCTCGGTGACGTCCGTCACCACTGCGATGAAGCCGATCAACCCGCCTTGCTCATCGAGCTTGTGGCTCCAGGACACCCGTGTATCGAGAATGCGGCCGCTACGGCTTCGACAACGGAGATCCCATGTGACGGGGGAAGGTTGTTTCTCTGCGAGAAGGCGGGCCTTCTCCCGGAACCGCTCCATTTCCTCCCTCGAGGGCAGCAGATCCGATATCCTCATCCCCGCCATGCCTCCGGTTGGAAACTCGAACATGCGATGACAGGCCGGATTGGCAAAGAGGAGCCTGAGCTCGGCGTCGGTTTCCATGATTCCGTGGGGAATGATCTCCACCAGGTTTCGATAGCGGTCCTCGCTCTCCCGGAGGCGGCGGGCCATGGCGTCGTTGTGCAGGGCGATCTCGATGGCCGCTGTAATTTGACCGTCCTGGAAGGGCTTGAGGATATAACCGAGCGGCTCCAGGCTCTTGGCCCGCTGAATGATGTCATGGTCCGTGTAGGCGGTCATAAAGATGAAAGGGATGCCGAGCTCCCTGCGTATGCACTCGGCGGCCGCAATGCCGTCCAGCTCACCCGGCATGACGACATCCATGAGGATGAGCTCCGGCAGAAGGGCGCGCGCCATGTCCACGGCCTCCCGACCCGAGGATGCCATCCCCACGATGTCGTATCCCATCTGCATGAGCTGTTCCTCGAGCTGGGTGACAATGATGATTTCGTCGTCCACGAGGAGGATCCTACGCATCGGTATTGTCCTCTCTTGAGACAGGAAATGTGATCTGTATCTGCGTCCCCGGCCGGCCGTTGATGCGCATGCTTCCCTTCAGCTGGTGCACCACGAGATTGCGGACCAGCTTGAGTCCTAGGCTGCTTGCGTTATAGACGTCGATATCCTCTGGAAGGCCCGGGCCGTCATCCTGCACCTCCAGGCAAACCACGCCGTGCTTGTCCTGCGTCATGGAGATGCTCAGCGTTCCATCATCCCCGCCGGCAAACGCATACTTGAATGCATTGGAGATGAGCTCGTTGAGGATGAGAGCGCAGGGGATGGCCTGTGTGACCGGAAGGCGGAGGTTGGACATGCGGATTCGGACGTCGACCTCCTTTCCGTCGCAGTAGAGATTCGCCAGGTGGGTGAAGAGATCACGGGCGTGGCGCTCCATGTTCACCTCGTCGAAACGATCATTCCGGTACAGCTGGCTGTGGATCAACGCCATGGTGAAGATCTTGGCGTGGGCCTCCCCGAGCTGCTCCGCCGCCTCAGGGGTCCGGGCCCTGCGCCGGCTCATCTCCAGCAGGCTCGCGATGATCTGCAGGTTGTTTTTTACGCGATGATGGATTTCGCCCAGCAGGACGACCTTTTCGTCCAGCGCCCTCCGGATGTCTTTCTCCACTCTGCGTTTCTCCTCGATCTCCTGCTTGAGATGGAGGTTGGCTTCCGTGAGCTGGGCGGTGCGTCTTTCCACCAGGTGCTCGAGCTGGGCTCGATGATGCATCAACTCCGCTTCGATCTGTTTCCTCTCGCGGACCTCCCGTTCCAGCTCCAGGTTGACCTGCTCCATGGTGGCCAGCAGATCTCCGGCCTCCTTTGCGGACGCTTCCGCTTTCTGCTTGGCTCCCACAAGCTCGGTATCACGCTTGTGGATCTCCTCGAGCATGTCGTTGAAGGCATCGAACAGGGATCCGATCTCGTCTTCTTCGTGTTTTACCACCCGGGCCGCATAATCCTTCTCTCTCGAGACCTTCTTCGCGACGCCGGCGAGCTCTGTGATGGGATTGGAGATGACGGTTCGAAGGCGCGATGAGAGGAGGTAGGTGAGCAGGAAAGAAGCCAGGAGGACCCCCACAATGGTCATCAGGCTCCGTCTCAGGATGAGCTGCATGCCTTTCATGTCGGACATGAGGATGATTGCACCGACCTTCTGATCGTTCAGCGCGATCAGGCGGTGAATGATCAGCCGTTCCGCCGTGAACCGGTGGTTGTCCTTTTCCGGCGGGAGCGGCGGCGAAGTCCCGGCGGCGCCGTCCCTGTGGTAATCGGCCAGCAGACGGTTGTCGGCCCTGAAAAGCCAGGCGGCCGTAACGGTCGGTTTCGCTTCCAGGGACTTCAGGGTTTCCTCTGCGTCCAGCCCATCGGAAAACACCAGGGATGCTGATGAGTTGTGCCCAATGACCTCGGCGAGGGTGCTCAGGTCCCTCACCATGGTCTCCTTGAACGATTGTATTTCAACGAACACGAAGGCGGTGCAGGCCGCGGTCAGGGCCACGGTGCTGATCCCCATCATGATAATCAGGAGCTTTCGCTTGATCGAGAGGTTCCGAAACCGCAACGGCCATCGTCGGAGCCAGGTTCGATTACTTCTCGATGGACGTTCCATGGGGGATGTCTCCCTTGATTTCTGACAGCCTCAGGAGTCTGGAGCGGATCTTGAGCCCGGCGTCCAGGACGGCATCCAGGTTGATCCGGAAGCGTACCGGAGAAGGAGCAGCCCCCGCATGCGGCTGAAGAGAGCCGTCTGAGGGGGGAGGAAGAATTTCCACCATGCCTCCAAGGTCTGTGAATCCCGGCATGTTGCTCACGGTCAAGCAGGGCGTCTGCTCGAGCCGGGCCAATGCCTCGAGGATGACGTTTTTTGAATCGTCCTGAACGAACAGCACCTGCAAGCTGCGATCGAGATCCGCTGTCCGGTGGATGCGCCTGATCACCAGCGTCCTGCGCCGGATCTGCTTTCCGGCGATTTCAGTGAGAAGGCATCCTTCCCCTCCTTCGCGGCCCAGAAAGCCGATTTCAATGGTTTGCGGCGATCGGGGGTTCCCTGCGGGCCAGTCCACGAAGAGGAGGAAGTTGTAAAGATAGAGGGAGATGAGTTCCGTTTTGGACGATGCACGGACCGGGGCTTCCCCCGCCGGGGCGCAGAGAACCAAGGCCGTTGCAAGAACGGCGCAAACCATCCCGCGGTTCAGAAAAGCGCCGAACCCGGTCCGGAAGCTGAACGCCCGCCGAATGGGAGGACGGGCGCCCGTTTTCTGGGGCTCTCTCATAAAGGACCCAGGCGTGATCGGTTGAGACAAAAAAATCAGCGGAGCGTTCTCAAGGAACCGAGTCCGCTTCAGTCCCTCCGGCCTTCCTGCGAGCCGGGGGTCCACTCCGCCAGGAAGTACCGGTCGATCTCGTCGTAGTAAGGGCGGTAATCCAGTTCCTTTCGCACGGCCGCCACGGAATGGCCGTAGTACAGGGGCGCCCAGAAGGCCTCGAATGCGATCAGCTTCTGGGCACGCGACAGCAGGTCTCTGCGCCCCTTCCCGGACTCACACCGGTCGGCCTCTTGAAGGAGTTCGATGATCTCCGGTGTGGTTCCCTGGCACAAAGGACCCTCCTCGAGAAAGAGGTGATTCAG
>JAIPEI010000225.1 GCA_021737245.1 Deltaproteobacteria bacterium
CCGGTCCCTCCGGGAATCGGGAAAGGTTTCGTGTCGGCCCCTTGAAGGCCGGCTTTTCGAAACGACGCTTCGAGTCCGCCGTGGAGACCGCAAGGGAGTTCATCCAAAACGGCGAGGCCATCCAGATCGTCCTGTCCCGAAAGCTCTCGGGCGAGGCGAGCGGGGACGACACGGCCTTCTATGAAGAGCTCCGGTCCGTGAACCCGTCACCTTACCTGTTTCACCTCGCTTTCGGCGAGACGCGGGTCATCGGCGCCTCTCCCGAGATGCTCGTCCGCCTGGAAGGACGAAAAATCACCTACAAGCCCATCGCAGGCACGAGACCTCGAGGCCGCACCCGCCGGGAGGAGTTGAGACTGGAAGCCGAGCTTCGAACCGATCCCAAGGAAAGGGCGGAACATGTGATGCTGGTGGACCTCGGCCGCAACGACGTCGGCCGGGTGGCCGAGCCGGGATCGGTGCGGGTCAAGCGGTTCATGCAGGTGGAACGGTACAGCCACGTCGTGCACCTGGTCTCGGAAATCCAGGGAGAGCTGGAGCAAGGAAAGGACGGGCTGGATCTGCTCATGTCGGTGTTCCCGGCCGGGACGGTCACCGGCGCGCCCAAGGTGCGCGCCATGGAGATCATCGCCGGGCTCGAGCCGAGCCCGAGAGGGTCCTACGCCGGTGCCCTGGGCTGCCTTGGATGGAACGGCGACATGGACTTCTGTATTCCGATTCGGACGGCCTTCCTTCAGGGCGAACGCATCGCACTCCAGGCCGGCGCCGGGATCGTCTTCGATTCCGTGCCCGAGCGGGAGTTTTTGGAAACCCGGCACAAAATGGAGGCACTGCTCAGAGCCGTTCAAAGGAGCGAGGCATGATCCTCATGGTGGACAACTACGATTCCTTCACATTCAACCTCGTGCAAATGTTGCGAGGGCTCGGAGAGGAGGTGACGGTCCGCCGGAACGACCGGCTGGATGCGAGGGACGTTATGGGTCTGAACCCGTCCGCCATCGTGATCTCACCCGGACCGGGAGGACCTGAAAGCGCCGGGGCTTCCATGGACACCATCCGGCGCTTCGGCCCCACCCTGCCGGTGCTGGGAATCTGCCTGGGGCACCAGACGGTGGCCGCGGTCTACGGGGCCCGCGTGGTGAGGGCCCGAAGAATCCTGCATGGGAAGACGTCCAGGGTGCATCACGACGGGCGGACGATTTTCCGAGGCCTACCCGATCCGTTCCAGGCCACCCGGTACCATTCCCTGATCGTGGCGGCGGACTCCCTGCCGGACTGCCTGGAGGCCGGCGCGTGGACCGCGCAAGGGGAGCTCATGGGGGTTCGGCACAAGCTCTTTCCGGTGGAAGGGATTCAGTTCCACCCGGAGTCGGTGCTCACGCCTTTCGGGGTTAAGATCCTGGAAAACTTTCTGCGGGACGTCAGAGGCCGTCGCAGGGGGGAGCGGTCCCGAACCGCACCCGCGACGAAAGGGTAATACGGAACATTCACCCGGGTCACACACAAAGGAGAAATGAACCATGATCAAGCAGGCAATCAGGAAAGTCGTTCGAGGCGAAGATCTACAGGACCGTGAAATGGAAGGAGCCATGGAGGAGATCCTGGACAACCGGGCCACTTCCGCACAGATCGGGGCCTTTATTGCGGCCCTGAGGATCAAGGGCGAGACCGTCATCGAAATCACCGCGGCCGCCCGGGCCCTGCGGTCCCGCGCGGCGAAGGTGCAGGTGAACAACAGTCAGGTGAACCTCGACCGCGACGAGATCAACCTGGAGAAGGAAACGATTCTGGACACGTGCGGCACGGGCGGCGACGGCACGAACACCTTCAACATCTCCACGGCCACCGCGTTCGTGGCCGCGGGGGGCGGCGTCCGCGTGGCCAAGCACGGCAACCGGGCCGTGTCCAGCCGATGCGGAAGCGCGGACGTGCTGTCCAACCTGGGCGTACGGTTGGACATCAACCGGTCGCATGCAGAGCGGTGCATTCGTGAGATCGGCATCGGGTTCCTCTACGCCCCGTTGTTCCACAGCGCCATGAAGCACGCGGCGGCGCCCCGGCAGGAGGTGGGGATCCGGAGCATCTTCAACCTGCTCGGCCCGCTGACCAATCCCGCCGGGGCCACGACCCAGGTCCTCGGCGTGTACAGGCCGGAGCTGACCGAGATCATGGCCGGCGTGCTGGACCGGCTCGGCTGCCGGGAGGCCTTCGTGGTCTGCGGGGACGAAACCCTGGACGAGATCAGCATTTGCGGTCCCACCCGGGTGTCGCACCTGAAAGGAGCCCGGGTCCGCACGTTCCATATGGAGCCGGAGGAGTTCGGGCTCGAGCGGGCCGACCCCCGGGCCATTCGGGGAGGCACGGCCCGGGAGAACGCCCGCATCATCCGGGAGATCCTGGCCGGAGAAAAGGGCCCGCGAAGAGATGTCGTCGTCATGAACGCGGCGGCCGCATTTGTGGCGGCGGGCGTCGAGCCCGACTTCCGGGCCGGGGCGGGCCGCGCCGTGGACGCCATTGACTCCGGCCGGGCGCGGGAAAAGCTGGAGGACCTGATCCGCTGCACCCAGGACTACCGACCCTTTGTCCGGGGGGAGATCCTGGCGGCCTGAGGGGGAAGGACCCGAAAGGAGGGAGCATGCACGCCGTTCTCCACGACATCCTGCAGGCGAAAAAACGGGATGTGGACCGCCTTCTGAGGTCAAGGGGCTCGTCGCTGCGCCCGGCGCGTGAGATGCCGGTCCGGGATTTCCGCGGAGCCGTCACCCGCCGGGGCGGGACCTCCCTGATCGCGGAGATCAAGTACGCTTCCCCCTCGGCCGGTCTTCTGCGAAAGCCCGAGGACCCCGCCCGCCTGGCCGGACGGTTGGAGGCCGCCGGTGCGGCCGCGCTCAGCCTGGTGACCGAACAGGCATTCTTCGGGGGAAGCCCCGAGCATTTGAGCAGGGTCTCCCGCGCAACCTCCATCCCGGTGCTCTGCAAGGATTTCATCCTGCATGAGATCCAGGTGGCCGAAGCATACGGGCGGGGCGCCGACGCCGTGCTTCTCATCGCCCGCATTCTGCCGGGGGACCGGCTCGCATGTCTCCTGGGTCGTTGCGCGGCTTTGGGCATGGCCGCCCTGGTGGAGGTGCACGACGGAGGGGAGCTGGATCGCGCCCTGGCAGCGGGCGCCTGGATCATCGGAGTCAACAACCGGGATCTGGGGTCGTTTCGCGTGGGGCTGGAAACGATCCGCAAGCTGGCTCCCCGGGTCCCGCGTTCCGTCACCCTGGTGAGCGAGAGCGGTATTCGATGCGCGGGCGACGTGGCGACGGTGCGGGGGCTGGGAGTTCAGGCGGTCCTGGTGGGGACGGCACTCATGAAGGCTGTCGATCCGGCCGCCGCGGCAGGGCGGCTGGTCGATGCGGGCAAGGCCTGCGGGCGGTTGTCCTGTGCCGCGGAAAAAGCGGATTCGACGACTTCGGGAGAACGGCCTTGTTCGTGAAGATCTGCGGCATCACCAGCGAGAGGGACGCCCGCGTGGCGGCATGCTGCGGCGCGTCCGCCGTGGGGTTCGTATTCTGCCCGAGCCCCCGCCGGGTGAGCCCCGAGCAGGCACGTTCCATCCGGTGCGCTCTGCCTTCCTCCCTGGAGGTCGTGGGCGTGTTCATGGGCGATCCCGTGCAGCGCGTCCGCGAGGTGGCGGCGTTTTGCCGGCTCGATGCGGTGCAGCTTCATGGAGACGAGACGCCGGAGATCTGCCGGGCCGTGTCATGGCCTGTCATCAAGGCCTTTCGCGTCAAGGACGGTTCGAGCCTGGGATTGATCCCATGCTTTCGCGGGGTCCGTGCGGTCCTCCTGGACGCGTGGCACCCGGATCGGGAGGGCGGGACCGGGCGAACCTTCGACTGGGGCCTGGCGGGCGCGGTGGTGTTTCCGGATATTCCCTTGGTCCTTGCCGGCGGGCTCACGCCGCAGAACGTGGCTTCAGCCGTGGCCGAGGCGGAGCCCTGGGGCGTCGACGTGAGCAGCGGGGTGGAGCGCCGGCCGGGGGTCAAGGACGCGGCCCTGGTTCAGCGGTTCGTGGAGCTGGCTCTGGCGGCGCGGAGAGGAGGAGGCGAAATCCACCGGGGGGCGGGGAAGGAAAACGATTTCTTCGCTTGAAGGAAAGAGGGAGGCGGAGCATGCTGGAGCGGGAGATCGAAGCGCGTTCCCGAAAGAAGCGTATCCTTCTGATGGCCCACGCGGTCCTGGGATACCCCGGGCCGGCCCCGTGCCTGGAGGTGATCGGGCGCCTGGCACGAGGAGAGGCGGATCTCCTGGAGCTCCAGATTCCGTGCCCCGACCCGGTGGCCGACGGTCCGGTGATCCGCCGGGCCAACGAGCAGGCGATCCTGGCGGGCGCCTCGCCGGCCGCCTGTCTCGGCCTCGTGCGCGAGGCCGCGCAGCGCTTCCCCGGACGGATCGTGGTCATGACCTACTACAGCACGGTGTGTGGCTGGGGGGTGAACCGCTTCGCCGAGTCCGCGGCTCGGTGCGGCGCGGCGGGCGTCATTGTTCCAGACCTGCCGCCCGAGGATGGAGCGCCTCTTCTCGAGGCCCTGCGGGGCAACGGACTGGCCCCGATTCTCATTCTGACGCGCACCGATCCGGCCCGCCGGATCGACCGAATGAGCACGCTCGGCGGCGGGTTTCTCTATTGCGTGACCAGAGCCGGCGTGACCGGGGCCGCCACCCGTTTCGACTCGGATGTGGCCGCCCCCCTGCTTCGATGCCGGCGGGCCTCGACCCTGCCCCTTGCGGCCGGCTTCGGGGTCTCTTCGAGGGCGGACGTGGCGTTCCTGGAAGGCCGGGTCCAGATCGCGGCGATCGGGACCGAGCTCATCCGCCGCCTGGAGCGCGGGGGTCTCGAGGCCGTGGAAGCATTTCTCCTTTCCCTCAGATCTCCACGGGACGCGTTTCCCCCATCGTGAGGCTGCTCGAAGGGCGGCTTTCTTTCCCTTTTCTCCGGCGCTTCCTTGAGGTAGGATTCCCCGGAGCTTGTCGGAGGGATCCCCTTTTCGGAAAGAAGGCCGCGTCCTCGCGTGCGAATCCGGCCTCGATACGGACAAAGGAACCATCATGGAATGCAACCGCGACTTTCGCCTCGATCTGGACGCACGAGCCGTCCTGGAAGGGCAGGGCATCGACCCGGAACGGGCAAGCACCGGACTCACCGCTGCGGCCGGGGACGTGGTCGAGGAGGCCCAGGCCCTTTGCGAGCCCGCGTCGTCCCGGGTCGTCCTGCCGGTGAGCGATTTTCACCATCAGACCATCGTGCTCGACGGGGGGGCGGCGTTCGATGGCCCCCTTGCGGCCCGTGCGCTGGCCGGCTCCAAAGAGGTGGCCGTGGCCGTGTGCACGATCGGTCCGGCGCTCGAGACGCGCATCAAGGGGCTTTTTTCGGAGGATCCCGTCCGGGCCATGGCCCTCGACGGAGCAGGCGTCGCAGCCCTCAGGCGGATCTCCGAGGCCGTGGTCGGGCGGATCCGTGACGAGGCGGCCGCCAGGGGGTGGGGCTCGGGCATGCGGGCCCAGCCGGGCCAGGAGGGCTGGTCGATCCGGCAGCAGCACGTGCTCTTCGGGCTGGTACCTGCGGAGCGGATCGGCGTGCGGCTCACCGACAGCGCGCTCATGATCCCGCAGAAGTCCGTCTCCCTGGTGATCGGGATGGGGCCGGACATGCGGCCGGACGGCGTGGCCTGCGATTACTGCTCCAAGCGGAATCGCTGCCCTTGGCGAATCCGAAAACAGCCTGGAGAGTGAGGCGCTCCATGGGTGGGAAATGTACAGTGGAGTTCGAACCACTCGGGCGCCGCATCCGGATGGAGGCGGGCGAAACGCTGCTCCACGCGGCCCAGGCGGCCGGTGTGGGGCTGAACGCGGTCTGCGGCGGAACGGGGAAGTGCGGCACCTGCCGCGTCCGCGTGGTGTCCGGGGAGGTGTCCCGGCCGACCGGGTCGGAGAGCTCCCACGCGGCCGAAGGATACCGGCTCGCCTGCCAGGCCAGAGTGGAGGGAGACCTCCTCGTGGACGTGCCCCCCGAGTCCGTGGCCGGCCCGCAGCGGGCCCAGGTCGAGGGGCGGGAACGATCCGTGGTCCACGACCCCGCGGTGCGCGTCTACGAGCTGCAGTGCGACCTCCCGGCCATGAGCGACCTCCGGGCCGACGCAACGAGGGTGTGTGACGCTCTGCGGGATCAGCACGGCCTGGACG
>JAIPEI010000226.1 GCA_021737245.1 Deltaproteobacteria bacterium
ATCGGGCAGTCAGCTCCCCGGGGAAGCCGCAAACGGCGGTCCGCCCCGAAAGTGTGTCCTTCATGAAGAGACGATCAGAACGGAGCAGGGAACCTTCCTGGCCAGGAGCTCTCCCACGTGCGGGGCAAAGAACTCCTTCTCCCGGGTCGTGCTCCCCAGGACCAGGAGATTGAAGTCCGCGGCCAGGGCGGTGATCTCCTTGACGGGATTGCCTTTGCGGACCTCCTCGTGCAGCTTGGTCTTGAGGATGTGGGCCCGCTCCCGGACCTGGCCCAGGGTGGTTTCCAGCCAGCTCGTTTCGTCCGACGCCTCCTCGTGAAGGAACCCGGGCTCCTCCACGACCGCAACAGTCACGGAGCCGCCGAGTTGGGTCGCCAGGTCCACGGCCACTTCCAGGCTCCGGTTCGAGGCCCTCGTGCCGTTGTAGGGGACCAGGATGTTTTCGTAAGGGTGCGTTCCGCGGGTCACGAGCAGGGGGCACGGGAGCCGGTGGGCCAGGGAGATGAGAACCGGCTTGGCCAGAGAGTCGAACCGGGGCGCCGGGAGGGGCGGGAGAAGGACCACTCCGGCACTCTCCTTTTTGCTGGTCTCCTCCACCGCTTGGAGGATGTCCTCTTCGGTCCTTCGAAGCTCGATGTCCAGGCTGCGCGCCCAGCGCTCGATCTGCCCCCGTTGCTCGCAGGGGTCCTGACCGCACAGGACCAGCACCCGCTGGATCTTCACGTTCTGGGCAAGGTGGAGGCCTTCGTTGAGGATCGTGTCCCCCTCCTCTCCTGCACCGGACGGCATCCCCAGCACCAGGTCATGCCCGTAGACCCTGGGGAAGTGTCCGTCCGAGCACTCCAGGAGCGAGCAGGCCTCTTCGTAGAGACCGGGACCGCCTAACAGGAAGAGACGGTCCCCGCGCCGGATCACCGCGTCCTCCTGCGGGAAGATCAGCCGCTGGTTCCGCAGGATCCCGACCACGCGCCACGTCTTATCCTGGGCGCTTTCGATGCGCCGGCCTTCGAGGTCGGGATTGGCGCCCACGTCCACCTCCATGAACTCGGCTTCGTCCCGGCCGATGGGGAACACGTTGACCCGCGGGTCCAGGAGGTACTGATGGATCCTCCTCGCCGCCTGCGTAGCGGTCGTCATGGTCCGGACCTCAAGCCTTTGAAAGTCGGGAAGGTTGTCGGGATCGTGCACCAGCGAGAGGATGTTCCGAATACCCTTCTCCCGGGCAAAGGCGGCGACGGCCAGGTTGCTCGCGTCGTCACGGGTCAGGGCCAGCACGTAGTCCTGCTCCCCGAGCCCGGCCTTCTCCAGGACCACGGGGCTGGAGGCGTCGCCCCCGAAGACCCTGACCACACTCACGAAACGGGCGGACATGTCGCGGAGGATCGACTCGTCCTTGTCCACCAGGGTCGCCTTCCAGGTCTCCCCCAGCCTCTTGAGAAGCTCCTGGGCGATGTACCCGGCGCCGCAGATCAGAATATTCATGTTCGCCTCTTATCCCGGCTCCCGTCCGACACGCCGCCGGGCGGGTCCGGAGAACGGGCATGGCTCACCCCATGTCCCGGATCTTCTTCAGGTCCTCGGAGTAGCCCAGCAGCACGAGGAGATCGTTCTCCTTGATCTCGTACCGGGGGGACGGCACCAGGGTGAACTTGGCCTTGTCCGCCTCCTTGACGGCGATTACGAGAACACCGTGGGCGGCCCGCAGATCCAGATCCCTGAGAGTTTTTCCCACGAACGAGCCCGGGGGCGGCACCTGGACGAGATCGTACTCGTCCTCCAGGGGCATGTAGTCCATGATGTTGGGCCGCGAGAGGCCTCGTGCGATCCGCGCGGCCATATCCCGCTCCGGGTGGACCGTGGAGGAGGCCCCCACCTTTTTGAGGATCACGGCGTGATCGTCGTCCAGCGACTTGGCCACGATGCTCTGCACCCCCATCTCCTTCAGGTGGTAGCAGATCAGGATGCTCGTGCTGATCTGGGTGCCGGTGCTCACCACCACGCTGTCCAACTCCTCCAACCCCAGCGCCTTGAGCCTTTCCGTATCCGTTGCGTCCAGCAGAACCGCCTGGGAGCAGTACTTGTCCATGGCCTGAACCCGGTCCCGGTTCCGGTCCACCGCTATGACCTCGTGGCCGTCCTCGAACAGGGTCTTGGCCACGTGGAACCCGAACTTCCCCAGGCCGATGACCGCAAACCGCTTCATGGTTCCCCCTTATCCGATCATCAGGTTTTCTTCCGCGTACTCGAACCCGCTTCGTGCCTCTGTCCCCGCGATGATGTAGGTGAACGCAGGGATCCCCACCCGGCCGATGATCATCATGGCGGCGATGATAAGCTTGCCCGGGACACCGAGCTTGGTTGTGGCGCCCATGCTGAGCCCCACCGTGCCGAACGCGGAGACCGTCTCGAAGAGGTAAGCCAGAAAGGTTTCCCCCTGGACCTCCCCGTGGGTCGCCCGGCCCTGCTGCACCCAGAGCAGAAGAAACAGCGCAAAGGCGATCAGGGCCACGGAGAGCAGGGTCACAATGACGCACTTGGTCACCGTGTCGTACGGAACGCTCTTGTAGAACATGTTGACCCGGATGCGCCCCCGGAGACGGCTCCAGGAAAAGGCCGTCAGCACGGCCAGGGTCGTGGTCTTCACGCCGCCGCCGCAGGAACCCGGGGAGGCCCCGAAAAACATGAGGAATATCATGCAGGCCAGCACCGTGGAGTTCAAGGCCCCGATCTCAACGGTGTTGAAACCGGCCGTCCTGCAGGTCACGGACTGAAACAGGGAGGCGAGAGCACGCTCCCCGGCTCCGTCTCCCCCCATGGCGGCCCCTCCCGTGGCCAGGAACACGCCCATGCCCGCAACCACGAGGATCCCGCTGGTCAGGAGCACGGCCTTGGTCTGGACCGACATGCGGACCCGTTCGCCCGTTCTCCTCCGCATGAGGGTCCAGAGCTCATAGGCCACGGGGAAGCCCAGCCCTCCCAGGACGATGAGCCCGCACGCCGTCAAGTTCAGGAGAACGGAGTCGTAGTAGGCCGTGAAGCTGGTGCTCAGGAGGGAAAAGCCGGCGTTACAGAAGGCGGAGACTGCGTGAAATCCGGCCATTGCGAAGGCCCGGGGAAACGACATCTCCCCCCACCAGTGCACGAGGAAAAGGATGGTTCCGATCCCCTCCGCCACGAGGGTGAACACCACGATGGAGCCCAGCAACTGGTGGATGTCCGTTCGGGGTGTGTGCGAGAAAAGCTCCTGCACGGCCATCCTGTGCCGGAACCCGATCCGTCTCCGGACGAGCCGGAACAGGACCACCGAGATGGTCATGATGCCCAGTCCCCCGATCTGGATCATGCAGAGGATGACGCCCTGCCCGAAAGCCGTGAAATGGCTTCCCGTGTCCACGACGATCAGGCCGGTGACGCAGATGGCCGAGGTGGCCGTGAAGATCGCATCCACCAGGGAAAGGTGGCCCTGCACCGAGGCCCAGGGAAGCACCAGCAGGGCGGTTCCCAGACCGATGGCCGCGAGGTAGCCTTCCATAAGCAGGACGGCCGGATGACTCATGTGAATCCGAATCAAGCTCATGCCCAGCATGCCGCAGTTGCCCGCGGCTCCATGATTCGAGGAACACGCCCCCGTAAACGATCCCCTTCGATCACCTGCGGTCCGGGGCCGGATGGGTCTTCTTTTGATCAGAGTCTATCGCACGTCTTTCAATGGATCAACAGCTGCCCGGGATGAAATGAGAAAGGCGGGTCAGCCGTCCAGGAAAGACCGATCTCAGTCGTACGTGGTGAGCAGGACGATCTCGTCCGTCTCCTTCAGGGCGAAGGCCTCCGACTTGGCCGGGTTGAGGTGGAAGGATCCCACGTCCACCCCGCGGCCCCGCCGGTGCACCCCCAGGGCCGTGCATCCTCTGGTTCGAAGCTCCTCCTCGATGTCGCTGAAGCTCACGGTCCTTCCTTCCCAGGGGCCTCCGGAAACCGGCATGAACACGATTTCCGCCCCTGTGGTGGTGAACAGCTCGTCAAACACGCAGGCAAGCTCCCGGCGGAGAGCGACCTGAGCCAGCATATGGCTCAAGATCACCGGGCTGATCAGGACCTCGCAGGCGTTTCTTCCCAGGAGACCCACGTTTTCCGGGTCCATGAGCTCCACCAGGAGTCTGGTTCCGTTCGCCTCCTTGCTCAGGATCTCCTGGAGATGGAGATACCCCACGATGGTCCGCGCGTCCGACTCCTCCCCCGAGGGGAGCCGATCGCTCCCGACCATCACGATGTTGTCATAGGCTGCGGGCTCCAGACGCTCGAGGTCCCTCCTCACGGTGTAGTCCGCCTCCTGCTGCCGGACCGGAAGCCCCGTGCAGCTCTCGCTGTACCGCTCGACGGCCGCCTCACGGACCCCCGAGGGGACGGTGGAGGCCACGTCCACGGCGAACCGCTCATTCGGGTAGCTCGCGAACTCGGCGATGAGCCTTGGTACCTTGTGGCTCCAACCCATGACGAGGACCCGCTTCGTCCCTGCGAATCTCTGGATCGAAACCCCTGGAGCACCCCGCTGCGCTCCCCCCGACGCCGGTACCCCGGCCGCCGGGCGCGTATCCTCATAGGAGCGCGCCATGAGCACCATTCGATCTCCCTTCTCGGCCACGAACCCGGAAGACACGTCGAGATGGGGGCGAAACGTCCCCTCCTCGCTCCTTACCGCCCCCAGGAGCACGGCGTCCGGGAAATGGCCGCTGAGACGCTCCAGCGACGCCCCGGCAAACTCCGGTGCCTCGCGCACGAAAAGCTCGCAGCCCGAGGCGTGCGTGAGCAGCTCGGAGTAGACGTGGGAGAGCCCCGGGTGCCTCACGGTCTGTGTGATCAGGCGTGCGATGACGGCGCTTCCGGCCAGCACCTCGATGGGGCCCTTATAGGCCTCCCGCGTGATCTCCTCCTTGCGTGCGTCGAAGATCTCCGCCACCGCAAGCGGCAGGCGCCCGGGATCCTCGACCACGGGGTGGTTGCTGAGGGAGAGAAGCGTCTTGATGGTGTGCGTGTCCGCGTTCTCCGGCCCCGCCTCGGAGAACTCCCCCGCAGGCAGGAGAATCGCGGAGGCGTGGAGAAAGTCGACCCTCTTCAGATGATCCCCCCGGAGGGCCGAGCCTGTCCTCAGTGTGATCCGGCGCGGGTTCCAGGCAGCGCCCACCCGGCTTCGAATCTCCTGCATGAGGTGGAGCCCCACCTCCTCGGCCAGGAGCACGATGTGAAGGCGCCTGGCTCCCCTTCTCTGGAGAAAACGCCGGACCCGTTCCTCGGAAAGGAAAAGATCCCGAATCACGGTGCCCGCCCTGGCAGTCCACCCGAGAATCAGGATGTGGTTTTTCCGGACCACCGGGGTAAAGCCCGCCTCGAACCGCCGCATGGTGCTGTTGAGCCACTGGGACAGGATGGCCACCAGGGAGCCCATGAACAGGACATATCCCAGGACGGTGAGGATCGTGGAGACGGCCCTGCGGTAGAACCCGGTGTCGTCCCCCAGGTAGCCGGGGTCCGTGAGCCGCAGAAAGGCCCACCAGACGGAGTCGAACGTGGTGCCGTCCCCGCCTGCGCCCCACCGGACGAGGACGCCTCCCAGGACCGAGATGAGACCGATCAGTGCGGCCACGGCCAGGAGCTGGTAGTGGGCGCCTCGAATGAGGTACCGTTCCAGTGCGAACCGGAATATGTTGGCCAGCCTCATGTGCTTGTCCTCCCCGGACTCCCTCTCATCCGCATCCATCCACTCATCACAACCTCTTGAGCTGGGTCATTAAGAACGACCTCTTGAATCATGTCCATGAAGACATCCGGCTCCTGGGGCTTTCGAATGAACCGGTCCGCTCCTGTCGCTTTCGGGATCCGGCTCACGGTCTCAATGATAGCTCGCACAGGGCTGAAGTGTCAAAAACCCCTCCCGGCGCGCGGGCCTGAAACGACCCTGCCGGAAACGTGACCTGCATTCCGTGCCGTTAAAGCAGACGTCATCGGCTGGGGTGACCCTCGGAGAATGACGGGTCATGTGCTTTTGGCCCGAATATTGCGTGTCCTGATAGAAGATGGGAGTGTGCGCCTTGCCTTTCCCCATAGGCGTTGGAGCGCCCGCTTTATTCGGAGAAGCCCCCCTGCTTCCACCGGCTTGCCCTTGGCCGGTGTA
>JAIPEI010000227.1 GCA_021737245.1 Deltaproteobacteria bacterium
GTTCGTTCGGTCGACCCGGCGGCGTGTGGAATGCCGCCCTACACCGCCCGGCGATTTCCCGGTTCGAGACCCTTTCGCTCCGTCGGGTCGCTCCGTCGGGTCGCTCCGTCGGGTTTCCTGCTCGAAAACGAGGGATTTCTTCCAAGGTCAAGGAGTCTAATAATCCTCTCTCTCGAAGATCGCCGCCGCGCCCATGCCGAAGCCGATGCACATGGAGACGAGACCGAACCGGGCGTTGCGTTCCTGCATCTCGTAGATCAGCTGGGTGGTCAGCTTGCTGCCGGTGCAGCCCAGGGGGTGGCCCAGGGCGATGGCCCCGCCGTTGACGTTGGTGATCTCCTCGTTGATGCCCAGCTCCCGCATGCAGTAAATGGCCTGGGCCGCGAACGCCTCGTTGAGCTCGATCAGGTCGATCTTTCCCAGGTCCATGCCGGCGATCTTCAGGACCCTGGGGATGGCCACGGCCGGCCCCACGCCCATGTACTCGGGCGGGCAGCCTTCCACGGCGTGCCAGCGGAAGGTGGCCATGGGCTTGAGCCCCAGCTCCCGGGCCTTCTCCTTGCTCATGAGCACCACGCCCGCGGCCGCATCGCTGGTCTGGGAGGAGTTCCCGGCGGTGACGCTCCCCGTGGGCTTGAACGCGGGCCTCAGGCCGGAGATGCTCTCCTTGGTGGTGCCGGGGCGCATGCCCTCGTCCGTGTCGAAGACGACCTCCTCGAACTCGAACCGGCCGTTGGGGAGCTTCTTCTGCTTCTTGACCGTGAGGGGCACGATCTGCTCCTTGAACTTTCCCGCCTTGATGGCCGCCTCGGCCTTCTGCTGGCTCCGCGCGCCGAACTCGTCCTGCTCGTCCCGGGTGATCCCGTACTTCTCGGCCACGTTCTCGGCCGTGAGCCCCATGCCGGTGAAGGCGCCCGGACGCTCGTCCACCAGGGCCGGGTTGGGGTACATCATGCTCCCGCCCATGGGGATCTGGCTCATGCTCTCCACGCCGCCCGCCACGACCACGTCCGAGTAGCCGCACATGATCTTCTCGGCGCCGATGGCGATGGACTGGAGACCGGACGAGCAGAACCGGTTCACGGTCATGCCGGGGACCCGGTCCGGCCAGCCCATGGACATGACCAGGACGCGGCCCAGGTTCAGGCCCTGGGTGGCCTCGGGAAAGGTGCACCCGATGATCACGTCGTCGATGAGGTTGGGATCCAGGTCCCCCGCCCGCTTGACCAGGTCGCCCAGCACGGTGCAGCCCATGTGCTCGGGACGGGTGTCCTTGAGCATTCCGCGAGGGGCCTTTCCGACCGCCGTTCGGCAGGCGGCGACGATCACGGCTTCTCTCATGGCGTTTCCTCCTTACAGTCCGTTCGACTGATGCTTATCTTCTCCCTCGGCCCTCGCTCCCGGGCCCCGGGTTTTTCTCCTCTTCCCTTTCTCAGCTCGAGGTGTTTGCCTTCCCTCACCTCTCACCTCTCACCTCTCATCTCTCTTCTCTCCTCTTCTCTCTTCATCTCTCTTCTTTCCGCCTTTCCTTTCCTCTTTCCTCTTGCCTCTTTCCTCTAGTTCCTCAAGGGTTTCCCAGTCTGCAGCATGTGCTGTATCCGCATCTGGGTCTTGGGATCTCCGCACAGGCTCAGGAAGGCCTCGCGCTCGAGGTCGAGGAGGTACTGCTCGCTCACCACGGTGTCCGGCAGGACCTCGCCGCCGCAGAGGACATACCCCACCTTGGTGGAGACGGTGACGTCGTGGTCCGTGATGAAGCCGGACTCGTGCATGGTCCAGAGGCCCAGCTTGATCATGGCGAAGGAGTTCTCGCCGGCGACCCGGATCTCGTCCCTGTACATGGGCGGCTGGTAGCCCTCCATGTTCATGGCGATCACGGTCTTCTTGGCGTCCGCGATCTGGAGGTCCCGGTTCACGGTCATCTTGTCCGTGGGCCGCAGGTAGCCGATCTTGACCGCCTCGGGGCCCGAGGTGGCCACCTTGGCCATGGCGATGGTCTCGAAGGCGCGGGCGATGTAGGGCATGAGCTCGATCTGCTTCGGGTAGAGCCCGCCGCGCGGCACCTCGAAGAGGTGCTCGGTGTTGCGCAGGTAGAGCTCCTTGGTTCCTCCGCCGGCCGGGATCAGGCCCACGCCCACCTCCACCAGGCCCATGTAAGTCTCCGCGGCGAAGCGCACGCGGTCCGAGGCCAGGCAGATCTCGCATCCGCCGCCCAGGGCCATGCCCGCCGGGGCCGCCACCACGGGCTTGTCCAGGTACTTGAGCTTCATGAAAGCGTCCTGGAAGGTCTTGATCATCCACTCCAGGTCGTCCCACTCCTCCTCCTGGGCCGTGAAGAGGACCAGCGGGAGGTTGGCTCCGGCCGAGAAGTTGGTCCCGTGGTTGGCGATGACCAGGCCGTCGAAATCCTTGGCGACGATGTCCGCCGACTTGTAGACCATGCTGACGATGTCGTCGCCCATGGCGTTCATCTTGGTGTGGAACTCCAGGCAGGCCACCCCGTCGCCCAGGTCCACCAGGGTGGCGCCCTTGTTCCCGGCCACGGTCATGTCCCGGTCCTTGAGCGCCGGCAGGTAGATCACGCCCGGCTTGACCGGGACCTCCTTGTAGGACCTGCTCGCGGGGTCGTAGTAGAGGGACTTGCCGTTCTCCATCTTGTAGAAGGCGTCGTTCCCCTGCTCCAGCATCTCCGCCACCCAGCCCGGGATCTCGTAGCCCGCGGCCTTCATCTTCTCCACGCTCTTGGCCACGCCCAGGGCGTCCCAGGCCTCGAAGGGGCCGAGCTTCCAGGCGAAGCCCCACTTCATGGCGTTGTCCACGTTCACGATGTCGTCGGCGATCTCGGGGATGCGGTTGGCCGAGTAGATGAGGGTCTCGGCCGTCTGGCGGAAGGTGAACTCGCCGGCCTTGTCGTCCGCAAAGAAGAGGGCCTTGATCTTGCCGCCCGTGCCGGAGACGTTCTGGGCCGCCTCGAGCGAGGCGAGCTTCACCTTCTCCTGGGGCGTGTACTCGAGGCTCTGCGGGTCGATGGAGAGGATGACCCTCTTGCTCTTCTCGTCCTTGCTCTTCTTGTAGAAGCCCTGCCCGGTCTTCTCGCCCAGCAGCTTCCGCTCGAGCATCTTCTGGAGGAGCTCGGGCGGCCGGAACATCCCGCGCTTCTCGTCGTCCGGCGCGCCCTCGTAAACGTTCTCCGCCACGTGGAGGAGCGTGTCCAGCCCCACCAGGTCGGCCGTCCGGAAGGATGCGCTCTTGGGGTGGCCGATCACCGGGCCGGTCAGCTTGTCCACGGCCTCGATGGAGAGGCCCATGTCCAGCATGGTCCGGATCCCGTAGAGCATGCTGAAGGTGCCGATCCGGTTGGCGATGAAGTTGGGGGTGTCCTTGGCCCAGACCACGCCCTTGCCCACCACGCGCTCGCAGGTCTCCGCCAGGGTGTCCAGCACCTCGGGCAGGGTGTCCTCGCAGCCCACGATCTCCAGGAGCTTCATGTAGCGCGGGGGGTTGAAGAAGTGGGTGATGGCGAAGTGCCTGCGGAAGGTCTCGGACCGGCCTTCGCTCATGGCCGCCGCCGAGATCCCCGACGTGTTGGAGGTGATGATGGTGCCGGGCTCCAGCACGGACTCGAGCTTCTCGAACACCTGCTGCTTGATGTCGAGCCGCTCCACCACCACCTCGATGATCCAGTCCACCTCCCGGAGGCGGTCCAGGTCGTCCTCGAGGTTTCCGACCTCCACGCGCTTGGCGTAGTCGGAGATGTAAAAGGACGCCGGCCGGCTCTTGAGAGCGGTCTCCAGGCCTTGGCTTGCGAGCTTGTTGCGGAACGCCTTGCTCTCTTCGGTGAGCCCCTTTTTCCGATCCTCGTCGGTCAGCTCCCGCGGGACGATGTCCAGGAGCAGGGTCTCGATGCCCACGTTCGCCAGCTGGGCGGCGATGGTCGCTCCCATGACGCCGGCTCCGACGACCCCGGCTCGTTTGATCTTGCTGCTCATAAGGAGACCTCCTTCTCGTCGATCGATGATCTTCGTCTTCCCTGTCCGCATCTTCACCCGGCTGGAATTCCTGCCGAATGGGATGAATGAGCATTCATTCATCCAAGAAGTAACACACCCCCGTTTCCCAAGTCAACCCTTTTTCAGGGGACGTTCTTGCATAATTCGATAACTCGCATTCCACTCCCACAAGGCCTGAGCGGAGGCGACGCAAAACGTTGTTCATGGATCAGTCCGCTCGATCCTCGAGCGAGTTATCGAATTATGCAGGAACGTCCCCTCTTTTTCACAGGATGGAGCCGCCGCCGTCGACGGTGACCACCTCCCCTGTGATGTAATCCGCCCACGACGAGCAGAGGAACAGCACCGCCCCCACCACGTCACCGGTCTCTGCAATGCGCCCCATGGGAATGGAGGCGGTGATCTGCTGGAGCAGGGCCTCGTTGCCCCAGAAGGGCTTGCTGAACCCGGTGCGTACCATGCCCGGCGCCACGGCGTTCACGCAGATCCCGTCCCCGGCCAGCTCCGCGGCCAGCACCCGCGTGTACATCTCCAGGCCCGCCTTGGCCACGCAGTAAACCCCCATGCCCCGGGTGGCCTTGCGTGCGGCAATGGAGGAGATGTTCACAATGCGCCCCCCGCCCCGGGCCTTCATCATGGGCACGGCTCTCCCGGAGGCCAGGAAGGCGCTCTTGAGGTTTCCCTCCAGGATCTTGTCCCACAACCCCTCCTCCACCTCGGCCACCGACGGGGTGGGGAGGTTCATACCCACGTTGTTCACCAGGATGTCCAGCCGGCCGAAGGTCTCCTCGACCGCCGTGAACAGGGCGTCCACCTGGTCCGCCTTTCCCATGTGGGCCGGGTGCGCGAGCACCTGAAGCCCCTTGGCTTTGAGCTCCTGCACGGCCCGGTCCAGGTTCTCCTGCTTCCGGCCGCAGATGGCCACGTGCGCTCCCTTCTCTGCAAAGGCCCCGGCCATGGCCAGGCCCAGGCCGCGGCTGCCACCTGTGACCAGGGCCGTTTTTCCGGTGAAATCGATCCGGTCCGTTCCCATGAAACCTCCTCCTTATCGGAATCCGCCGGGATCTGCTCCGGCGCGGTGGTTTGAGATGCCTCCTTCATGACCGTGCAGGTACTGTATCATGAAAACCGGCGCCCTCCAAAGCGGGAAACCGGAATTCTCCTTGAACCGGGGGCGGCACCTTGTTTATGCTTTGACTTGTCCATTCCTTTCGACCTTTCAGCGATGGGCCCGCAGGGCCCGCCCCTTTTCCGGAGGAGACCTCCATGCGATTCGTGATCATCGGAGCGGACGCCGCAGGCATGAGCGCGGCGAGCCGGGCGCGGCGAAACCGGAAGGATCTGGAGATCGTGGTGCTGGAACGGACCCGGGACGTGTCCTACAGCGCCTGCGGCATGCCTTACAACCTGGCCGACCCGGAGCGGGAGATCGACGATCTCGTGGTGCGCGAGGCCGCTGTCTTTCGGGAGAAGCAGCACATCGACCTCAGGCTCGGCCACCGTGCCGAGGCTGTCGACCGCTCCGCCAGGGTGGTTCGCGGAACCAGGGCCGACGGCAAGCCCTTCGAGGTGGGCTACGACAAGCTCCTCATCGCCACCGGGGCCTCGCCTGTGATCCTGGACGTCCCCGGCGCGGACCTTTCCGGCGTGACCGGCCTCAAGTCCCTGGAGGACGGCCGCAGGATCAAGCGGTACATGGCCGCGAACAACGTCCGCCAGGCGGTCATCGCAGGCATGGGCTACATCGGCATGGAGATGGCCGAGGCCTTTTTCGAGCGCGGCGTGCGGGTGGACATGGTCAAGCCCCGCCCCCGGCTACTGCCCTGGATGCCCGACGACCTGTCCGATGTGATCCTCGAGGAGCTGGAAACCCACCTCGTGCGCGTACACACGGGAGAAGCGCTGCAGTCGATCGAGCGGACCGGGGAAAGGCTCGCGGTCGCCTGCACGAACATCCGGCTGGAAACCGACCTGGTGCTTTTCGCCGCAGGGGTCCGGCCCAACAGCGAGCTGGCCGCGCAGGCGGGTCTGGACCTGGGCCCGGACAACGCCATTGCCGTGGACCGGGCCGGTCGAACCTCCGACCCGGACGTGTATGCGACCGGGGACTGCGCCGACGCCTTTCACGTGGTCACCGGAGAGCGCACCT
>JAIPEI010000228.1 GCA_021737245.1 Deltaproteobacteria bacterium
CCCTCCCCTCCCCCCCGAAACGGGGTGATCTCACAGGAATCGCCCTCGGCCGCCAGGGTCACCGTGTCGTGCTTGGGGCGGAGCGAGCGGACCTCGGGAAACAGGCGGACAATCGCATCCGCATCCGCGTCCGTGGTCAGGTCCCAGTCCTGGATGGGCCGTCCCAGGCAGGCGTCCCTCACGGCCCCGCCCACCACGTAGACCTCATGGCCCTCTCCGGCCAGGCGCCCGGCCAGGAACCGAACGAAGCGCGGCATCCCGGCCTCCAGCCGCGCCGCCGCCCGGTTGTCGGTTTTCCTTCCCGTCATGGTTGCCCCCTGGAAGCCTCCGGCCGAGTATACGATTCGACGACCGTTCGAAATCAAGTCTTTTCTCCGTTCCTTGAAGGACCGCGGCCGATGATCTACAATGGAATACAGAAATGGAACACAGAAAGAAAGGCCCTGGCTCCGGCTCACGGCCTTTGTCGGCGCCAACCGGCTCCGGTCGGCGTTCACCGGGTTCAGCCCGGCAAGGCATTCGAGTAGAGGATTCCGTGAACGAACCCGGCTTCGGCGATCCCCTGTCTGCGGCCATCGAGCCCGATCCCCTTCTTGCCCGGCATGCGGCGTTGTTCACCCGGGATGCGATTCCCGGGCCGGTCCTGGACCTCGCCTGCGGCGACGGGCACAACGGGTTGTTTCTCGCGGCGCGAGGGCTGCCGGTGGTTCTGATCGACCGCTCGGAGGAGGCCCTTGCCCGTGCAAGACGGCTGGCCCGGAGGGCCGGGGTTCAGGCCGTATTTCAGGCCGTGGATCTGGAGGCAGGCCGGGAAGATCCTCTGTCCCCGAACGCATACGGAGCCGTCCTGGTGTTCCGGTATCTTCACCGGCCCCTTTTCCCCCGCATCCGGGAGGCCCTCAGGCGGGGCGGGCTGCTGGTCTACGAGACGTTCACCACGGATCAACCCCGCTTCGGACGCCCGCAAAACCCCGATTTTCTCCTGCAGCCGGGGGAGCTCCTGGGGTGGTTCGAGGACTGGGAGATCCTGCACACGTTCGAGGGGGTTCTCGACGGGCCTCCCCGCGCCGTGGCCCGGCTCGTATGCCGCAAGCCGGGTTGAGCCACGCGCCGCTCCACCCTGCCGGGTAGAGTGACAATTCCTTGACAGGCGTTGATCTGTTTGGCGACGGTCACGACCGCAAGGACCGCCGCGCTCTCCTCCCCGCGCCTGCAAACCGAACCCGCATCTCCGTGCCGGCCCGGCACGACAATTGCATGACCAACGCCCAGGGACCTGCCTTCCCCTGTTGACGCCAGACCACCAGGAACAAATCGCCCGCTCTCCCGTACACCCCTTTCAGCCCCCGAGCGGACGCGGGCACGCCGGAGACTGCAAGAGGACGACCGGATGACCGCTTCCGACACCCGCAACAACCAGCCGCCCCCTTCCAGAGGGAACGGAAACGCCCTTCCACCGCTCCCCCTGGGAAAGATCCTCGTTCAGGAAGGGCTCGTAGGGGAGAAGGACGTCGAACGCGCGCTGTCCATTCAAGAGAAGGAGCGGAAGCTCCAGCAGCTGCCTCTCGGAATGATCCTGGTTCAGACGGGGGTGCTGAACCAATCGCAGGTCCAGGAACTCCTGCAACGTCCGGAGATCCGCAGGAGCGTCGGCTCGCTGGCCGCTGAGAAGGGCTTTCTGACCCAGGCCCAGCTCACCTCGTGCCTGGATGCACAGCCGTCGGATCACCTCATCGGCCAGACCCTCGTGCAGAAGGGGTACTTGACCCGCCGGGACCTGGAGACCCTGCTCAGGGAGCAGATCAACGCCAAGCGGTTCGGCGATCTCGCCGTCCAGCAGAAGATGATCAGCCTTCCGGATCTGGAGAAAGCGCTCCAGATCCAGAAGGCTCCGAGAAAGCTGGGAGAGATCCTGTGCGATCTGGGTCTCCTGGCCCCCCTCGACCTCCAGCATGTTCTGAGCAAGTACAACAAACAGATCGAGCTCGGGAGCCTCCTGGTAACCATGGAATACATCAGTGAGGAGCAGCTCCGGGAGGCACGCCAGGAAAACCCGTGGGGGTCCGAAACCCTGGGGGAAACCCTCCTCCGGAAGCAGGTGATCACGCAGGAGCACCTCAAGATGGCACTCTCGCGGCAGTACAACGTGCCGTTCCGCCGGTTGAACGGATTCGCCTACTTCGACGACGACAAGGGCCGTCTCGTCAAGATCATCAGCCAGAAGTACGCGGAGAGGAACCTGATTCTTCCCGTCGCCCTGTCGGGAAACCGCCTCACCCTGGCCATCCTTCGCCCGGAGACCATGGTGACCACGTTGTACGAGCTCCAGGGGATAGTTCCCAAGCTTCGGGTCTCCTGCATTCTCATCACCGAGGAGAAGTTCGAGGAGCTGTTCGAGATCCTGTACAGCCGCCATCTCAAAGCGGAGGGCGAGGGAAAGGACCAGGAGGACCCCGGTACCGACATCGACTTCATGGAGCTCGACATCGATGAGGGCATCGGGCAGGAGGAGACCCTGAAGCCCCAGTACGGGATGCGGGACATCGAGGCCGAGGAGCTCGTGAACTTCATCCTGAAGTACGGGATCGTCAACGGTGCGAGCGACATTCACATCGAGCAGGATCGCCGCGAGGTGACGCTCCGCTACCGGCTCGACGGCATTCTTCGTAAGTCCCGCATCGGGTGGCTCCAGGAGAAGCTTCAGGAGAAGGCGCCTGCCATCATCAGCCGGGTGAAGGTCATGGCCAACCTGGACATCGCGGAGAAGAGGCTCCCTCAGGACGGCGGGTTCCGCATTCACTACCACGACAAGGGAGAAAGGTCCCGGGTGGACCTGGACTTCCGCGTCGCCACATGCAGGGCCGCGGTGGGAGAGAACCTGACCATTCGCATCCTGGATCCGCGAAAGGCGGACGTTGGACTGGAAAACCTGAACCACTCCCCCCACGTCCTGAACCCTTACCAAACCCTGCTGAAGAGCCCGAGCGGCATGATTCTGGTCTGCGGCCCCACTGGGAGCGGAAAGAGCTCCACCCTCTACGCCTCCCTCCGGCACATTTACAGCCCCGGCCTGAAGATCATCACGGCGGAGGACCCCATTGAGTACAACTTTCCCGGCATCATGCAGACCCAGGTGAACCCCAAGATCAACCTGACCTTTGCCAGGCTCCTCCGTTCCTTCCTCCGCTTTGATCCGGATATCATCCTGGTGGGAGAGATCCGGGACGAGGAGACGGCGAAGATCGGTTTCGACGCGGCCCAGACCGGGCACATTCTATTGAGCACCCTGCACACCAACGACGCAATCAGCGCCGTTTCGAGGCTGCTGGACCTGAAGGTGGAGTACGGGCAGATCGCCTCATCCCTCATGTGCATCCTGGCCCAGCGTCTCGTCCGCAAAATCTGCCCCTCGTGCATCGAGGAAACCGTTCCGGACGAGGCCGAGTGGGGCATGCTGTTCAAGCAGTATCCTTCCCATCTCCGGTGTTACAGAGGAGGAGGATGTCCCGCCTGCAACTTTTCGGGGTACCTCGGCCGCACCCTGCTCTCGGAGATCTTTGTCGTGGACGGGGAGGTAGCTCAAGCCCTGAACCGCGGGTACGAGGAGGACCGGATCAAGGAGCTGGCCCTCGAAAGCGGCATGAAGACCATGATCGACGACGGTCTGGGCAAGCTGGGCCAAACCACGCTCTCGGAGATTATACGCATGGTCCCCCATGACATGATCCAGGCGTTTCGAAAGCGGCAAAGAACGCAGCAGGACATCGACATGATCATGGAGGCCGCCCTCGAACAACAAATGGAGGACACCACGCCAAACACGATACCACGCCTCCGCATCGTGAACCCCGACCTGGAGCGATCCAGGATCGACGTCCTCCAGGCATCCTTCGAGCGGCTGCGCAGCGAAACGAACGGGGACCAACCGCCGGTGGATCCACCGCTCTTCAAGGAGTTCATCGCCACAAGCCACGCCAGGATCTGTAAGGAGTACGGATGCTCGGAAGTAACGTTCGAGGCGTCTATCAACCCGAGGAACGGGAAAGCGGCCATCTCCGCCTTCCCTGAAACATGAGGAACTCTCCATTGGCGGAAACCAACGGTACCCGGACCATAGCCGTCACCAGCGGAAAAGGGGGCGTGGGCAAGACCACGCTCTCCGTGAACCTCGCCCTGGCCCTGGCAGAGGAGGGGTATCGGAGCTGCCTCTTCGACGCCGACTTGGGCCTGGCCAACGTGAACGTACTCCTCGGGCTCGACGTTGCCCGCACGCTCGAGGATGCCCTCTTCGGAGAGACCACCCTCCAGGACATCCGCTTTCGGGACGTCCACGGGATCGACATCATCCCCGGTAGCTCGGGGGCCCGGCGCATGGCCGACCTGGACCCCGAACAGGTGTCGGCGCTCCTGTCGTCCTTTGGAGACTTGGACGGGTATGATTTCTTCATCATGGACACCTCGGCCGGCATCGCCAGAAACGTTGTGGCGTTTTGTCTTGCGGCCCATGATGTGATCCTGGTTGTGGCGCCCGAGCCGGCGTCCATGACCGACGCCTACGCCCTGCTCAAGATCCTCCATTTGAACGATTTCCAGGGCCGGGTGGAGGTCGTGGTGAGCCGTTGTCGAAGCATCGCCGCCGCAAAGACCTTTTTCGATAGATTCCGGGTTACGGTCCGTGAGCATTTGAACCTGAAGGTCGTTCTTCTCGGTGTGGTGGTGCAGGACGACAGGGTCCAGGACGCCGTTCGGCGCCGCCAACCGGTCCTCAGGATCCACCCTCGGACAAACGCCAGCCGCTGCATCAGGCACCTCGCCAAGGCGCTAGTACAGCGGCCGGTCTCAGGGAAAAGTCCCGGTCTGAGCCCGTTCTGGGAGCGGTTCATCCGGTTCGTCAAGGCCCCGTTGAACCTGGGCGAGGAGGAAGCGGGTCCCCCGCAGCCGGAACAGGAGGCCGCTACGGCGCCCGGGGGCCGGCCCCGCATCCATGGCTCCGGAATCGATCTCTCCGTTCAACTGAACGCGGTCACGCATGAGCTGAGCCTGATCCGCGAAGCCCTGGTGAAGATGTCGTCGAATGGAGGCGAGGGGAGGAAACACGAACCCATCCGGTTGGACTTCGACGCCTTCCTCGAGCAACGCAGCGCCATCACAAAAAGGAATCGACCATGAATCCCTCTTCCCGAGACCTGCAAGACAAGATACGCGCCATCGAGCAGATTCCCACGCTCCCCGTGGTTTCGCAGAAGCTCATGACCATCCGGGACGACGATCCGGACTCCCATCGAAAGTTCGTGGAGATCATCGAGGCCGACCAAGCCCTTTCCCTCAAGCTCCTGAAGCTGGCCAACTCGTCGTTCTACAACTCACTGAGCCGCGTGAGCTCCGTGGACAACGCCGTGGTCCGCCTCGGCATGAAAGAGGTCCGGAACACCGTTCTCGCCTTCTCGGTGCAGGGGTTTTTCAGCAGGAATGGCGACGGCTCGTTCGATCGAAACCGCTTCTGGAAGCACGCCGTCGTCTGCAGCCAGGTGGCGCGTTTTCTGGGGAACCATTACCGGGTTCGCAAGGACGACTCCCTGTTTCTCTCCGGCCTGATCCACGACATGGGAAAGGTGGTCATCGACGAGTACTTCCACGACGACTTTCTCCGGATCCTCGACACCCTGGGACGGAATCGGACCACGTTCAGCCGGGCCGAGAAGGCGGTCATGGGGTCCACCCATTACCAGATCGCCGCCAAGCTGCTCAAGCAGTGGCGCTTCCCCACCAAGGTCGTCTTTCAGACCCTCTACCACCACGCACCCTGGTACGATAAGAGCTACGAAACCAATACCATCCTCATCTACCTGGCCAATCTGCTCGCTAAGTTCTCGGGTTACAGGTGCCACCCGGACGAAATGACTCCGGATCCGGAGCAGTTCGCCGTGTCGCCCGAGGCGGATTACGTGGTCAAGAGCGGCTTCGAGCTCGATCTCAAAACGATTCGCAACATGATCTCCCACATTCAGGAGCTGATTCAAGAGGAGGCCGACAGTGTGCTGACCCTCTTCGCCGATCAAGGCTAATTTGTTCTCACCCGGAATTCTTTGAGCACGGAGCGCATGAGTTCTTGGTCATTCGAAGGTAGTCGAAGACGAGTCGGACAT
>JAIPEI010000229.1 GCA_021737245.1 Deltaproteobacteria bacterium
GTTCCTGGTGCCTTTTCTGTGGGCGCACCTGGTGTGGGGAAAAGGGGTGCCGCCCGTACGAAGCGCAGGTCATGTGCTGGTGGTGGGGGGGTTGTTCGCCATGCTGCTGGTGCCGTGGCTTGCCCGCAATCAGGCCCTGGGAGGGCGTTTTCAGCTGACTGCGCAGGCTGGGGAGCATCTGTCCCAGTATGTGGTGCCCTTTGTTTGGCAGCACTCGAGAGGGATTCCGTTCATCGAGGGCATGAAAAAGATGAACCGGGACATGGCGCTGGAGGCTGAGAAGGAGGGCGTGGCCTGGAAGGACCTGGGACCGTTCGAGCGGAGCGACCGCAGGGTGGCCATGGCCATGCGGATTCTCAAGGAGGAGCCGCTCTCGGCTGTTGCCATGGCCTGGGCCTCCGGCATGGCCAAGAACCTGTTTGCTCCGGCCCTGGTGGATCTGTCGTACCTTCTCGGGATCGAGCGGCCCCATTTCTTTTACACCGAGGGGACGACCTTGATGGATCGAGGGGTGAACTTCATCAAGGGGATGAAAGGATGGTTCGGCTGGGCCCTGTTGGGCGGCCTTGCGATCATGGCCCTGGTGCGACTGGTTCAGGTCTGGGGGCTGGTGTGCATGCTCAGGGAGAGGGTGTGGACGGCTCTAATGTTTGTGGTGATCATCGGGTACTTTCTTGCGGTCTCGGGTCCGGTGGGGTATGCCAAGTACAGGCTTCCGTTCGAGCCGTTGCTGGTTGTGCTTCTGGCGGTCGGCCTGAAGGAATTCGTTGCGCGCTTTCCTGTGACGCGGCCTCGCCGATCTGCCCCTGGATGGGTTGAGGGGTGATGGATAAGCAACGATGGATTAAGCACAAGTCCGAGAAAAGCCATGAAAGCTGATTGTGGACACGAGGGGCGGTTCTCAGGGTTTCTCCGCCGGAGGCGGGAGATCGCCCGGCATGCTGCGATGGAGGCGGCTCGGAAGAGAAAGTCTCTGGAGGGGCTGGCCCCTTTGTTTCGAAAGCACCATATTTCCCGCGCGTATCTCTTCGGATCCATAGGTGCCGGGTCGTGCAGGAAAGACTCGGATATCGACCTTTATGTGGAAGGGATTGATCCTGAAACGTATTGGGATCTCTGGCGGGAGATAGAGCAATATTCCGGTCAGACCGTGGACCTTTACTGCGACAGGGATGACCCGCGTTTCGTTCGGAGGGTCCGGGAGAAGGGAGAGCTTATTTATGAGGCCTGATGCCGCCCTCCTGAAGGCCGATATTCAGGACGAAATCTCCAAGCTTCAACAGGTAGTGGATGAGTTCCACCCTTTTTTGCCAAAGCTCGAGCTTTCAGATCATGAGGTGGTGAGCTACGATAAGATGGTCGTGGGTTACCTGCTCCACAGTTTTTATAACGGCTGCGAAAACATCTTTCGATCTGTGGCAAGGTTCTTTGAAAACGAGGTGACGCCGGATTCCTGGCATAGGGACCTCTTGCAACGCATGAAGCTCGATGTCGATGGGTACAGACCACGGCTTATATCGGAGGAGGTATACAGACTTTTGGATGACTTTCGTGGTTTCCGGCACCGGTTCAGGCATTCTTACAGCTTCGAGTTGGATTGGGAGAGGGAAAAGGTGGTCGCGCGGAAGCTGGAGCGCACTTGGAGGCTGTTTCAGCGGGATGTGGAGGAATTTGTTCGGACGCTTGAATTACTGCCGGAGGATCACTCCAAATGATCGCAAATGATTTGACTTCGTGTCCAAATTGTCATGGCTATGGGGGCGTTACATGAAAAAGGCTCTCATTACGGGGATCACCGGGCAGGACGGGGCATACCTTGCCGAGTACCTGTTGGCTAAGGGCTACGAGGTGCACGGGATCAAGCGGAGGTCTTCTTCGTTCAACACGGCCCGGGTGGACCATCTGTATCGGGATCCGCACGAGGAGGGCGTGCGGTTCTTCATGCACTACGGGGACCTGACCGATGCCACCAACCTGATCAGAATCGTGCAGGAGGTGGGGCCTGACGAGATTTATAATTTGGCCGCACAGAGCCACGTAAAGGTCTCCTTCGAGAGTGCGGAGTACACGGCCAACGCGGATGCCCTGGGCGCATTGAGGCTGCTCGAGGCCGTGCGCATTCTGGGGATGGGAGACAGGATCCGGTTCTACCAGGCCTCTACGAGCGAGCTTTACGGCAAGGTGCAGGAGACGCCGCAGACCGAGACCACCCCGTTCTACCCCAGGAGCCCGTATGCGGCGGCCAAGCTCTACGCCTTTTGGATCTGCGTCAACTACCGCGAGGCCTACGGGATGTTTGCCTGCAACGGGATCCTTTTCAACCACGAGTCCCCGGTGAGGGGGGAGACCTTTGTCACCAGGAAGATCACCCGGGCCGTGGCCAGGATGAAGCTGGGGCTCCAGAGCAAGCTCTACCTGGGGAACCTGAACGCCAGGCGGGACTGGGGGCACGCCCGGGACTATGTCCGGTCCATGTATCTCATGCTCCAGCAGGACCGGCCGGACGACTATGTGGTGGCGACCGGCGAGGCCCACTCGGTGAGGGAGTTTGCCGAGTGCGCGTTCAGGGAGATCGGGGTGGAGCTGGAGTGGAGGGGCGAGGGCGTGGATGAGAAGGGAGTGGTGTCGGGTGTCGGAGGTCGGGGTGGGGGTGCCGGGGAGCTCAAGCGGGGGGACGTGGTGGTGGAGGTGGACCCCAGGTACTTCCGGCCCACCGAGGTGGACTTTCTGCTGGGCGACGCCTCCAAGGCCAGGGAGAGGCTCGGCTGGGCGCCCGAGGTGTCGTTCGGGGAGATGGTGGCCCAGATGGTGCGGGAGGACCTGGAGCAGGCCTCCATGGACCAGCTTTGCAAGGAGAGCGGGTACCGGGTCCCCGGCAACGACTTCGACTGATGGATCCCGTGGAGATTTGGTGGGATTTGAGAGCTCCGAGGGGGGATTTTATGAAGAAGATAAGATTGACAGAAGAGATTTGGAAAGAAGGCAATATGTATGTTGCTTATTGTCCGGAATTGGACATAGCTTCTTGTGGCAAGGATGTTTGGCAGGCAAAGAAGAACTTAATAGAAGTTATAGAAATTAATATAAAAGAAACAAAAAAAATGAATACTTTAGCTCAGTTCCTCGAACAGTGTGGCATAGAAGAAACCGAGCAGAATCTGATGAGTGCCAGGAAGGAGTTGGTAGGCTTTACCCCTATTGAAGTGGATTTGTGATGCCTATTCGTCCTACCCATTACAAGATTCAAGTAAAGGTGTTCGAAAAAGCCGGATGCAAGTATGTGCGGACAAAAGGTGACCATCTTATCTACCGTTTCCCTGAGGCTATCAGACCGATAATCATTCCAAAGTACAGTGAAGTTCCTGTATTTATAATCAAAAACAATATGCGCATTATTAATATGAGTAACGAGGAGTATTTGCAACTTCTTCAAGAGGTGTGATAAAGCATGTATTACCTTGGGAGGTCTGACAATCACCTATTGATCCGATATGGACCCGGGTCGCCTGTGCCACAACAACATGCTTGAAAAAGATTCGAGGATATACATAGCCGGGCACCGAGGTCTTGTTGGCTCGGCCCTTTTGCGAAGGCTCGAGGCAGAGGGTTTTGAGCGGCCCATCACCCGGACGCATGGGGAACTGGATCTTTCGCGCCAGGCCGAGGTGGAGGGCTTCTTTGAATCCGAGCGGCCCGACTACGTGTTCCTGGCTGCCGCCCGGGTGGGCGGAATCCTGGCGAACAGCACCTATCCGGCGGACTTCATCCGGGACAACCTCCGGATCCAGACCAACGTGATCGATGCGGCCTATAGGGGGGGTGTGAAAAAGCTCCTGTTCCTGGGAAGCTCCTGCATCTACCCCAGGGACTGCCCCCAGCCCATGAAGGAGGAGCATTTGCTCACCGGTCCGCTCGAGCCCACCAACGAGCCCTATGCCGTGGCCAAGATCGCCGGCATCAAGATGTGCGAGGCATACAACCGGCAGTACGGCACCCGGTTCGTCTCGGTCATGCCCACCAACCTCTATGGACCCGGGGACAACTTCGATCTGGAGCACAGCCATGTGCTGGCCGCACTCATTCGAAAGTTCTGCGATGCAAAGGCCGCCGGCGCGGGCTCGGTGACGGTCTGGGGGACCGGCAGCCCCAGGCGGGAGTTCCTGCATGTGGATGACATGGCTGATGCCTGCGTGTTTGTCATGGAGCACTATGAAGGGGACGGGATCCTCAACATCGGAACGGGGAAGGATATGACCATTCAGGAGCTGGCCGGCCTGATCCGTGATGTGGTGGGGTTCAAGGGCGGGATCCGGTTCGATCCCGCCAGGCCGGACGGCACGCCGCAGAAGCTCCTGGACGTGAGCAGGCTGGCGTCCCTGGGCTGGAAGAGCCGCATTCCTCTAAGGGAGGGAATTGAGGCGACCTGCACATGGTACCGCGACAACGTGGGAGCCGGGCCGGGCGGCGGGGTGTCAATGCCCCGGGAAGGGTCATGAAAGATTAGGATGAAATCGGAGATCATACGGCGGTTCGATGAGCTTGCTCCCGAGCGGGACGCCTGGAAAGAGAAGAACCGCTACTACTACGAGGACCGCGAGCGCTACATGAGGTTCCTGGTGCCCGAGGGCGCGGAGGTGCTGGAGCTGGGGTGCGGCACAGGCGACCTACTGCATGCCCTGAGGCCTTCGCGCGGGGTGGGGGTGGATTTCAGCGGGGCCATGCTCCGGAAGGCCGGGGAGAAGCACCCGGAGCTGGAGTACGTGGAGGCCGACATTGAGGAGCTGAGGGGAGTGGAGGGGACCTTCGACTTCCTGATCCTGGACGACGTGATCGGCCACCTCCAGGACATCCAGACCGCGCTTCGGGGGCTTCGTGCTTTCTGCAGGCCGGATACGCGCATCATCGTCACCTACTACAACTTCCTCTGGGAGCCTGTGCTCAAGCTCGGGGAGCGCATAGGCTGGAAGATGCCCCAGGAGCACCAGAACTGGCTGGCCACCGAGGACATCGCCAACCTGCTCAGGCTCGAGCAATACGAGGTGGTGAAGACCGAGTCGAGGCTTCTCCTGCCCAAGCGCATCCCCTGGTTGAGCGACTGGATCAACCGTTTCATCGGTCCGCTCCCCGGCCTGCGCAAGCTCTCCCTGTGCCGCTACGTGGTGGCGCGGCCTCTGGGGCTGCGGGAAAGAAAGGCCTACTCCACCACCATACTCGTCCCCGCCCGGAACGAGGCCGGCAATGTGGAGGACGCCGTCAGGCGGATTCCCGAGTTCGGCGGGCACCAGGAGATCATATTCGTAGAGGGCGGTTCCACGGACAACACGCAGCAGGAGATCCAGCGCGTGATCGATGCCTACCCGCAGAAGGACATCAAGATGGTGGTCCAGGCGGGCAAGGGCAAGGGGGATGCGGTCAGGACGGGCTTTGCCCGAGCCGCCGGGGACATCCTCATGATCCTGGACGGGGACCTGACCATGCCGCCCGAGGACCTTCCCAAGTTCTACGAGGCCGTTGCCGGGGACCTGGGGGAGTTCATCAACGGTTGCCGCCTGGTCTACCCCATGGAAAAGGAGGCCATGCGGTTTCTCAACCTGCTGGGGAACAAGTTCTTCTCCATGATGTTCACGTGGATCCTGAACCAGCGGTTCAAGGACACCCTGTGCGGGACCAAGGTGCTGTTGAGGAAGGACTACGAGAAGATCCAGGCGAACCGTTCCTACTTCGGGGAGTTCGATCCCTTCGGGGACTTTGACCTGATCTTCGGGGCCGTGAAGCAGAACCTCAAGGTGGTGGAGGTGCCCATACGGTACAGGGAGCGTACGTACGGAAGTACGAACATCAGCCGATTCCGGCATGGGTGGCTGCTGTTGAAGATGACCCTGTTCGCGTACCGGAAGATGAAATCCTCAAGGTTCGCGCAGTAGATGAACCAGGGGATGAAGCCGTGTCCCGACCCCCTGAAGCAGAGGAAGGTCGTCTGGGAGTCCAAGGAGGTCCTGAGGCGGCTCTACACCCGGTGGTACGGACATATCGGCCGGTGGATGGGGCCGGGGCCCATACTGGAGCTGGGCGGGGGGAGCGGTCATCTCAAGGAGCATTTCCCTATGGCCGTCAGCACGGATGTTCTGTTCG
>JAIPEI010000230.1 GCA_021737245.1 Deltaproteobacteria bacterium
GTCGGGATGCCCGGCCGGGCTCGGCGAGCCGGTGTTCGACAAGCTGGACGCGGACCTGGCCGGCGCCTTCATGTCGATCGGGGCGGTCAAGGGCGTGGAGGTCGGTGCGGGATTCGCCTCGGCCCGGCGCTTCGGATCGGAGAACAACGATCCCATCATGCCGTGCGGCTTTGCCTCGAATCACGCCGGCGGCATCCTCGGCGGCATATCCAACGGCGGGGAGATCGTGGTGCGGGCGGCGGTCAAGCCCATTCCGTCCATCCCCGGCCCTCAGGAGACCGTGGACCGGCAGGGGCGTTCCGCCGTCCTCAGGCTTTCCGGCCGGTTCGACGCGTGCGCCGTCCCGCGCGTGGTGCCCGTACTGGAGGCCATGACCTGGCTCGTGCTGGCGGATCACTTCCTGAGATGGCGGGCCCAGTGCGGTGATCACGGCCGGATCGAACGCCGGGTGACCGCAAGGGAAGGTGTGTTGTGAAATCCTCCGTGCAGCGGTTCGACAGGGCCTGCAAGGCCTCTTATCTCTTTTATTTTTACGGCTGGAGGGGTCCCCCTGCGCGCCTTGGACAAGACCGAAGTCCGAGAAGAAGGCCGCGGGAGGAGTCGACTCCCCGGCCTTTTTCTTTTCCGGAAACCGCGAGACGGCCCTCGGGAACGAACAGTCAGGAGTCACTGAATCCACAAGGAAGGAGATCATCATGACAGGCAAGGAGCATCGACTCGGACGCATTATGAATCAAAAGACGGGGCGGACGGTGATCGTCCCCATGGACCACGGCGTGAGCGTCGGCCCGATCCAGGGCATCGCCGACATCCACCAGACCGTGGGCCGCGTGGCCGGCGGGGGAGCCAACGCCGTGGTGGTCCACAAAGGCATCGCCGCCAGGTGCCGCTGGTTCGGAGGAGACGACATCGGGCTGATCGTTCACCTCTCGGGCAGCACGTCCCTTTCCGAGGATCCGAACGCCAAGATCCTGGTCTGCACGGTGGAGGAGGCCATCAAGCTGGGAGCCGACGCCGTGAGCGTCCACGTGAACATCGGGAACAGGCACGAGGAGCGAATGCTCACCGACCTCTCGACCACGGCCCAGACCGCGTCGGAGTGGGGCGTCCCGCTCATGGCCATGATCTACGCCCGTGGAGAGCGGGTACGGGTACGGGACGAGTACGACCCCGCCCTCCTCTGCCACGCCGCGAGACTGGGTGCGGAGCTCGGCGCGGACATCGTCAAGGTCCCCTACACGGGCTCGGCCGAGACCTTCCGGGCCGTTGTCGAGGGTTGCCAGGTGCCCGTCATCATCGCCGGGGGCCCCCGCATGGACACCGACCGGGCGGTGCTGGAGATGGTGCGCGGGGCCATGGATGCCGGGGCTGCAGGCACCTCCATCGGCCGCAACGTGTTTCAGCACCGCGACCCTTCACGGATCGTTCGGGCCCTCTGCCGCGTCGTTCACGAGGACGCCGGGACCGAGGAGGCCATGGGCTCCCTCGAGGATCCCGCCATGAGGGTGGCATGAACCCCGGGGAAACCCGGGAGCGTGCGTGGCGCCGGCTGGAGGCCTTCCGCGGCGAGATCGATCGCATCGACGATCGCATCCTGTCGCTGCTCTCCCGCAGGCGGGCGGCGGCCGTTGGGATCGGGATGCTCAAGCGGTCGCTGCAGCTCGCCGCGGCGGATCCCGCCAGGGAGAGACAGATCCTGGAAAGCCTCGCGTCACGGAGCCGGGAGGGGCTGGACCCGGGGGCTGTCCGAAGCATCTTCTCCGAGATCATCGCCGCGTGTCGATCGGTCCAGGAGCCGCCCAGGGTGGCTTTTCTCGGGCCGGACGGGACGTTCACCCACCAGGCTGCGCTTCGCCTGCACGGGAAGGAGGCCGACTACCGCCCCTTCAGGACCCTGGAGGAGGTCTTCCAACAGGTCGCCGACGCACACTGTGACCAGGGCGTCGTACCGCTGGAAAACACCTTCGAGGGTACGGTCCATGAAACGCTCGATCTCTTCTCCAGGTACAAGCTGTTCATTCGCGCCGAGGTCCGGCTGAAAATCCGGCACCATCTCCTCAGCCGATCGCCCGAACCGGAATCGGTCCAGTGCCTCTACTCGCATCCCATGGCCCTGGCCCAGTGCCGGCGCTGGATCCGGCTCAGGCTTCCATCGGTCCGCATCCGGGAGGTGGAGAGCACGGCCGGGGCGGTCGCTCTGGCGTCGGGGGATTCGCGGGCCGGGGCCGTGGGCGGCCGCCTGGCCGGAGAGCTTTACGGCGTGCCCGCCCTTGCGGAGGGAATCCAGGACCGCGGGGACAACATCACCCGGTTCGCGGCCCTGGGGCGGGATCCGGGCGGGGCAGGCCCCTCGGGACGGGATCGAACGTCCGTACTGCTCGCGCTGGCGCATCGCCCGGCCGCACTGTTTCGCGCCCTCGCCCCCTTGGCCGAACGGGGCGTGAACCTCACCCGAATCGACTCCAGGCCCCGGCGAAACGCGAGCTGGGAGTATTTGTTCTTCCTGGACATGGAGGGGCACGCCTCGGATGAGCCTCTGGCCGCCGCCCTCGGCGAGATCAAGCACCAATGCCTGGAGATGAAGGTTCTGGGGTCCTACCCCGGGGAGGAGGACCCGTGTCCTTGAACGACGCTCAGGTCGCCGTGGTGGGCGGGACGGGCCGCATGGGATCGTGGATGGCCGGCCTCCTCGAGCGCCGCGGCCACCGCGTCCTGAGAACGGGCCGCCGAACCCGGCTGCGCGCCGAAGATGCGGCCGGATCCTCGCAGGTGGTGATCGTCTCGGTGCCCGTTCAGCGCACCGCTGAAATCATCCGGCGCGTGGGGCCCCTGGTCGGGGAGGACGGCCTGCTCATGGATCTCACGTCCGTCAAAAAGGAGCCCGTCCATGCCATGCTGGCCAACAGCAGGGCCCAGGTGGTGGGACTGCATCCCCTGTTCGGTCCGGACGCCGGCCCGACCAAAAGCCCTCTGACCGTGGCCGTCTGTCCGGGGCGCGGGAAGGAGGGGCTCCGGTGGATCACCCGAGTTCTCCGCACCCAGGGCTACGACGTGGGCGTGATCGAACCCGGTGAGCACGACCGGATCATGGGCGTGGTCCAGGGGGCGAACCATTTCGCCACCCTGGCGCTGGCCCTCTGTATCGGCCGGAGCGGAATCCCCGTCGAGCGGCTGGAGCGGTGGAGCACGCCGTCCTTTCGCCTCGCACTCGACCGGATCCGTTCCCTTCTCGGCCAGCCGGAAGCCCTGCTCGAGGCGCTGATGACGGAGACGGGGGCCGCCCGCGGAGGGGTGGCGGGCTTCAGGATCGCCGTGGAAGCGCTCGCAGAAGCCACATTGGCGGAAGAGCGAGGCCGGTTCCGCAATCTGTTTCACGAGATGGAGGAGGCCCTGGAAAATCGGGTTTTCGCTCCTCGGATCGAGGGCACGGAAGGAGGATGAGATGAAAGAGATCTGGGTCAAAGCGGACCCTTGGGACCGGGGGCTGGTGATCGCGGCCCTGGAGGCGGGCGCCGACGCCGTGATGGTGGGCCGGGGTCGAGTGGAATCGGTCCGTGCGCTCGGGCGGATCCAGACCGTGGCTGAAGACGGTGACCTCCAATGGGGGCGGGACGTGGTCTGTCTGGACGTCCACGCCTCCGGGGACGAGGAGCGCGTGATCCAGGAGAGCCGGGAGCGTCGCGTAATCATCCGGACCGCGGACTGGCGGATCATTCCCCTGGAGAACCTGGTGGCCCGGACCGGCAACATCATGGTGGAGGCCGGGGACGAGGACGAGGCCGAGGCCGCCCTGGGGGTCCTGGAGAAAGGGGTGGACGGCCTGGTACTCACGAATCGGAATCCGGCTCGGATCCGCCAACTGCTCGGCCTTCTTCGCTCGCCCCGGGAAGGGCTGGAGCTGTCCGTTTTCCGGGTAACGCGCGTCTCCCCCCTCGGACTCGGTGACCGGGTCTGCGTGGACACGTGCACGCTCATGGAGCCCGGCCTGGGCGGGCTGGTGGGCAGCAGCAGCCGCGGACTCTTCCTCATGCACGCCGAGAGCCTCGAGAACCCGTACGTCTCCCCCCGGCCGTTCCGCATCAACGCCGGGGCGGTCCACGCTTATATACTCGATACCAACGGCCGGACCCGGTACCTATCGGAGCTTCGCGCCGGGGACTCCATTGCAGGCGTGAACACGGCGGGGAAGGTCTTTCCCCTGTGGGTGGGGCGGGTAAAGATCGAGCGAAGGCCCATGATCCTGGTGGAGGCGGAAGGCGCCGAAGGCGCGTTCACCACGGTGTGCCAGAACGCTGAGACCATCCGCATGGTCCGCCACGGCAGCGGGGAGGCCGTGTCGGTGGTGTCTCTCTCCCCGGGAGACGAAATCTTCGGCCGCGCCGAACAAGGCGGCCGCCACTTCGGCCACAGGATCCGGGAGACCATACTGGAGCGATAGGCATGACCATGGAGTTCAGAGCAGACGAGCACGCATCCAACCTCAACCCCGGGGCCGCCCGGTCCGGCGGGGGGCGCATCGTGGTGTGCGTCGGCGGGCCGACACGGGAGGAGGCGCTGGATCAGATCGTCCTGGCCGGGACCCTGGCCGACCTGGTGGAGCTCCGGCTCGACCGGATTGCGGGCGCGCGGCCCGAGGAGCTGATTCCGGCATCACCGGTTCCGGTGATCGCCACCGTCCGCACCCGACGGGAGGGCGGGGACTGGGAGCGCCCGGACGCGGCCTGCGCCGGCCTGCTCGCCCGGGCGCTGGACGCGGGTGCCGCCTGCGTGGACGTGGAGTTCGGCCTTCCCGAACGGTTGCGAAAGGAGCTTGCGAAGCAGGCCGGCCCCGGCCGGGTGATCCTGTCCCGGCACACGACCCGGCACACGCCTTCGACAGAGGTCCTGACCGAACTCCTGGAGACCATGGCCCGGGAACGGCCTGCCGTGGTCAAGATCGTGTGCCGTGCGCGAACGGCCTCTGACGTTTTTCGCGTGCTGGCGCTCATCCCCCGCGCCGGCACCCTGGGCGTGGGCGTTTCCGCCTTTTGCATGGGCGCGGCGGGTCGAACGAGCAGGCTCCTCTCCCTCCGGCTGGGGGCGAGCCTGGGCTATGCCGCGCTGATCGAGGGCGGCGAAACCGCAGAGGGCCAGATTCCCGTCAGTGAGATGCAACGCATGCTGTCCAACGCGCCGCTGCAACCCGACATCAACCCGCTCTTCGAAATGGGAGGATCGCCATGACCCCGACTGCAAGCACCGGCCTGTACGGCGTCATCGGCTGTCCAGTGGGTCAGTCTCTGGGACCGGTCATGCACAACGCAGCGTTCCGTGCCATGGATTTGGACGCGGTCTACCTGGCGTTTGATTCCCGGGACCCGGCCGGCTGTCTGGAAGGCGCCCGTGCCCTCGGAATCCGCGGCCTGAGCGTGACCATGCCCCACAAGACCGCCGTCCTTCCCCTCCTCGACCACGTGGACGAGAAGGCGCGGCGTATCGGCGCGGTGAACACCGTGGTGAACGACCATGGGCGTCTCGTGGGGTTCAACACGGACGGGGCGGGCGCCCTGGAGGCGATTCGGACGCGGATCGAGCCCCGCGGCCTGAGCGCCCTCGTGGTGGGCGCCGGGGGTGCGGGCCATGCCGTTGCCTGCGCCCTTGCAGAGGCCGGCGCCCGGTTGATCATTGCCAACCGGTCCCGGGAGCACGGAAAGGCCCTCGCCGGGTCCATCCCCTGCCCGCACGTACCGCTCGGGGGGATCATCGATCTGGAGTTCGACATCCTGGTGCAGGCCAGCTCCGTGGGTATGGTTGGCGGCCCCGCCGGCATGGCCGTGCCGCGGGAGGTCCTGCAGGAGGGGCTGGTCGTGCTGGAGTCCGTGTATCGCCCGGAGGCGACCGAGCTTCTGCTGGAGGCGCAAAGACGCGGATGCGTGACCGTCAGCGGCGTCGAGATGTTCGTGAGACAGGGGGCGGAGCAGATTCGGCTCTGGACCGGACGTGAACCACCCGTCGAAGCCATGCGCCGTGTTGTGAGCCAAGGAGGTGTGTCGTGAGGGCCGTTCGAGTCAAAACCGCCGTGGATGCCGAGCTGCACCTTCCGGGCTCCAAGAGCCTG
>JAIPEI010000231.1 GCA_021737245.1 Deltaproteobacteria bacterium
CGTCGAGGACGTCTTCCTGGAACTGGGCCTGCGCGTCAGCGGCCGCCGGGCCGTGTGCCCCCTGCGCGCCGGAGCCCGCGAGGAAGTCGAGGATGGTTTCGAACTCCTGCATGCCGTGCCCCCTTGGTGTGGTCCCATCCTACACGGACCGCCGTGATTTTCAAGGGATCAGGCATCGTTGAATACATCCATCACGATTGACGGATTGGCGGAAACCCTCACCCGCCGCTGGGAATGTGATAACCCATTGAAGCACCAGGGCGGATCTCAAAGCTTCAGGCATTTTACGACTCCATCGAGATTGACACCCCGTCCAGGGTCGTCTATAGTACTTCTTGCTGTAAAAATAGGCTGAAATTGGTTTTATTTGCTTAAAATACAGGAAAGGAGAAACGTTTCATGAAGAGGGGCATGCTTTGGAGTTTTGTGTGCGCGGTCTTGCTGGTCGGGATGGCGGGAGCACCCGCGGCGCCGGCCGGCGATATGGAGCTGATCAACGGGATCGATGCCAACTTTCCCCCGTTTTCCTACGTGGACAAGAACGGCAACCCTGACGGGTTCGACGTCCAGGCCGTGAACTGGATCGCCGAGGAAATGGGGTTCAAGGTTACCCACAAGCCCATCGACTGGGACGCGATCATCCCGAGCCTCAGGGCCGAGAAGATCGACATGATCGCCTCCGGCATGAGCATCACCGAGAAACGCAAGGAGCAGGTCGCCTTCACGAACCCATACTGGACGATCACCCAGGTGCTTGTGGTGCCCGAGGACTCCAACCTCACCGTGGAGCAGATCCTCTCCGACGGGAACAAGGTGGGCGTGCAGCGCGGTACCAGCGAGGCCAAGTGGATCCAGGAGAACCTGATCAAGAAGGAGGGCAGGGATTTCGAGCTGGTGATGTACGACTCGGCGCCCCTGTCCGTGGAGGACGTGGTCAACGGCCGGATCGTGGCGGCGGCCATGGACGACGCTCCGGCCGTTGACGCGGTCAAGAAGAAGCCCGTGAAGATCCTGGGCCGGTTCGGCATGCCGGATGAGAGCTTCGGGTATGCCGTACGCAAGGAGGACAAGGAGCTCCTCGAGACGCTAAACGAGGGCCTGCGCCGGCTCATGGCCTCCCCCTACTGGGAGGAGCTGAAGAGCAAGTACGAGCTCTGAGAGAGATCCAAGAGGCGGATCGAATGAAGGCACCGGGAACCCCCGGTGCCTTCACCGTTTCGACCCCGTGATGCCAATCCCTTCCCGTGAGTGAACAGTGCCCGCCAGCATCGACGCCATTCTAGACGCCTTACCTTACCTGCTCCAGGGGTCCCTGGTCACCATCGGGGTGGTTCTGGGAGCCATGGGCCTGGGCCTGTTGATCGGGGTGAGCCTGGCGCTTGGTCAGGTGTACGGCCCACGCCCTCTGGGCGTTCCCATCGGGCTCTACATCTGGTTTTTCCGGGGCGTGCCCCTGCTCGTGCTCCTGTTTCTCTTCTACTTCGGGCTCTTCTCCCTGATGGGCCTCAATCTGTCGGCCTTTGCCGTGGCCGCCATCGTCCTGGGGCTCATCAGCGCGGCCTACCAGTCCCAGATCTTTCGAGGGGCGATTCTGTCCCTCCCCGAAGGGCAGCTCAAGGCGGCCAGGGCCCTGGGCATGAGCGATACACGGGCGATCGTATCGGTCGTTCTTCCACAGGCGCTGCGCCTGTCCATTCCGGGCTGGTCCAACGAGTACTCCATTGTTCTCAAGGACTCGGCCGTGGCCTATGCCCTGGGTGTGGCCGAGGTCATGGCCCGGGCCCACTTCGTGGCCACCCGGACGTACGAGCATCTGCCCCTCTACGTCGCCGCCGGCATGATCTTCCTGATTCTGACCTTCCTGGGGACCCGGGGGCTTCGAATGCTGGAGGACAAGGTGCGGATCCCGGGCTACTCAAGGTGAGGAGACATTCATGAGCGAAGACGTTCCGGTCCTTCGTGTCGAAGGCCTCAGCAAGCGTTACGGGGAGAAGCCGGTCCTCGAGGACGCATCCTTTTCGATCCGCGAGGGCGAGCTCAAGATCCTCATCGGGCCTTCCGGAGGCGGGAAGAGCACGCTCCTGCAGTGCATCAACTACCTGGTGAAGCCGGATGCGGGACGGATCTGGCTGGACGGCGACGAGGTCGTCCCCGCGCGCAAGCGGGAGCTCTACGCCTATCGCCAGAAGGTGGGCATGATCTTCCAGGACTTCAACCTGTTCGACCATTTGACCGCGCTTGCCAACGTACAGATCGCCCTGTCCAAGGTCAGAAAGCTCCCCCGTGACGAGGCCCGGAAACGGGCCGTCATGGAGCTGGAGCGCGTGGGGCTCAAGGACCACATTGCCAAGTACCCGGCCCAGCTCTCCGGCGGGCAGAAGCAGCGGGTCTCCATCGCCAGGGCTCTGGCCATGGACCCGAAGGTCATGCTCCTGGACGAGCCCACCAGCGCTTTGGATCCCGAGCTGATCACCGAGGTCCTGGCGGTGATCCGGGACCTGGGGCTGGAGGGGATGACCATGCTCATGGCCACCCATCAGATCGGATTCGCCCTGGACCTGGCCCACGAGATGATCTTCATGGAGGACGGCCGGATCGTGGAGACCGGACCTCCGAGAAAGATCCTCTCCACGGCCGATTGCGACCGGACGCGTGAGTTCTGCGGCAAGCTGACCGACCTGTACGGCGAGGCGAGGTAGGATGGGCGAGCTTCTCTTCCTCCAACAGGACGTCTTCCCGGCCCTCATGCAGGGGCTCTGGGTGACCATCCAGCTCATCATCCCTTCGTCGATTTTGGGCCTGGCCGCCGGCGTGGCTGTGGGGGCGGTCCGGGTCTACGGCCATCCGCTCGCCATCCGCGCCGGCAACGTCTACGTTACGATTTTCCGGGGGTTTCCCCTGGTGGTCCAGCTCTTCATCTGGTACTTCGGGCTCCCCCACATCGGGATCTACCTCACCCCGTTCACCGCTTCGGTCCTCGGGTTCACCCTCTGCTCCAGCGCTTACCACTCCGAGTACGTGCGGGGGGCGTTCATGAGCGCCAAGCGGGGGCAGATGATGGCGGCCGAGGCTCTCGGGTTCAGCCGTCTCCAGCTGATCTTCTCGGTCATGCTGCCGCAGGCCTTTCGGAGGGCGCTGCCCGGGTGCGGGAACGAGCTCATCTACCTGATCAAGTACTCCTCCCTGGCCTACATGATCACCTGTATCGAGCTCACCGGCCAGGGCAAGATCATCGCCTCCGAGACCTTTCGCTTCACCGAGATCTTCATGATCGTGGGGGTGATCTACCTGTTTCTGACCACGGTGAGCAGCTGGGGGATCCGAAGGCTGGAGGCCCGACTTCGGCTGCCCGGGTTCGAGCACCACCGCATGTAGGCACCACACTCTCCATCTTGAACCTTCGCGACCGGAGAGCCGGAACGGGCAGTCCGGGTGAGGCGTGCGGTTCGGTACCTGTGTGATCGGGGCGGCAGAAGGCCTCTTCCGAATGCGTGGATGGAGCTCGTGAGGTTCGGCGATTCAGGCGTCCGGGTCTGCCGAGGAGGCCTTCAACCCGTGCTTGCGGGTCTTCCGGGTCAGGGTGGACATGCTGATGCCCAGTGCCCGGGCTGCATCCTCCTGTCTGGCGTAGCGGCGGAGCGCCTCGGAGAGGAGGGCTTTCTCGTATCCCTCGAGCTCCTCTTTCAAAGGCCTGACGGAGCGGGCAGGCCGGCTCTCTGCAATCCTTTCAACAGGGGTGGGCCGCCGGGAGTCCTGCAGCCGGCCCGGCAGGTCCTCCACCTGAATCAGATCGCGGCCCTGGAGGATGACAAGCCGCTCCATGAGGTTGGCCAGCTCACGAACGTTCCCCGGCCACCCGTAGCCGGTGAGCGTATCCACGGCCTCGGGGCTGATCCAGGTGCTGGTGCCGTAGCGGAGATTGAACTGCTCGAGGTGATGGTACAGGAGCTCGGGAATGTCCTCCCTTCGCTCGCGAAGCGGCGGGATGGTCATGGGAACCACGTTCAGCCGGTAGAACAGATCCGGCCGGAACCTGCCGTCGGCGACCATGGTTTCCATGTCCCGGTTCGTGGATGCGATGATGCGGGTGTTGACGGGTTTTTCCTCGACCGCGCCGACCCTCAGCACGGACCGGGCCTCGATGACGCGCAGGAGCTTGGGCTGGAGCTCCAGGGGAAGATCGCCGATCTCGTCCAGCAGGAGCGTTCCCCCGCGGGCGCTCTCCAGAAGTCCTTCCTTCCCGTTTCTCCGGGCGCCCGTGAAGGCCCCCGGCTCGTACCCGAACAGCTCGGACTCCATCAGGTGGGCCGGAATGGCGCTGCAGTTGACCGTGAGAAACGGACCTTGGCATGAAGGACTCCGTTCGTGTATAATCCTTGCGAACAATCCTTTACCGACACCGGTTTCTCCCATCAGGAGCACGGGACAGTCGAACAGCGAGAGCCGCTCGATCCGGTTGAAGATCTCGACCATCTGAGGGCTGGCCCCGACCACGCGGGTCTGGGCCGGATGGAAGGCCGCATGGTCCCCGAAGAAGCTTTCCAGCTCGCGCAGGGACTGGGTTCCCTGGACGCTGCGCATGATGGTGGCCAGGCGGATGACGTTCTGTCGTTTGTCGTACACGGGGAAGGCGCTGGAGAAGAGCTTCTTGCCGGCCATGGTGGTGACGGTCGCGGTGGAGGGCCGTTTTCGCCGAAGCAGACGCAGGATGGACGAGTTGTCGATGATTCCCTTGTCCACGGCGTCCTGCACGTGGAGGTCGAGAAAGTGCTGGGAGCCGAGACCCGTGATGTGCTCGAACGCGCTGTTCACCCTGGTCATGACGCCGTCGGAATCCGCCACGCAGATACCGTACGTGCAGTGTTGAATGATGGCCTCGGACTCCAGCGAGAACTGCGGTTTGATTCTCATGGTCTCCCTCGAAAGGATACGGCCCGGACGGGCAAAAGTGGAGGTTGCTCAAGAATGACGGGTCGGTTTTGGTGGTTCGGCCTCCTTTCCGGCCTTCTCTTCCCCTCCCCCGGTCGGGGTCCGGGGAATGGTTTCACAAGGCATTCATGCGGGTTATACAATGCTTTTTTCTGTTTTGCAAAGGATTCATGGATTCGGCACGCAATTTGGATGATGGATGTTTTGGAGCGAGTCCTCGAAAAGGGTTTCCGAAGCCCTGGGGAGCCGGAACGGCCTTTTTGAACCCCGGGGATGTGGGAGCAATCCTGCGCGCCGGTGAGGCGGGCGGGTCTGACGGCTTCGCAAAAACCTGCTCAGCCGCCGCTGGAAGCGCTGTAACTTGCTTCCAGGCTTATTGCGACGGCCTCAAGTAGGGGAAACCGTCACAACCCATCAATGGGACGGTCAGGAAAGACATAAGATCTTTGTCCGTCCGCGTTCATCCCGACAAAAGGAGGGGAAACCATGGGGAAGAAACGATTCTTGGCAGTTTGGGCCTTGGTCCTCGGTGTGCTTCTGGTCCTGCCGGCGGCCTTGACCGGCGCGCTGGCGGCGGAGAAAGGCGATCCCATCGTGATCGGTGCGCCGATCCCCAGGGCGAGCGCTTACGGGCAGAACGGTGAGCGGGGTATGATCCTGGCCGCCGAGGAGATCAACGCGGCGGGCGGCGTCAAGCTCGGCGGCAAGATGCGTCCCATCGATCTCCAGATCATCGACAGCCGGGACGAGGAGCCGGGCGTTCCCACCAGCTCGGTGCTCCTGGCCATTGAGAAGCTGATCCTCCAGAAAAAGGCGGACGTGATCGCCGGCGGGCCCTGCATGAGCGAGTGCGGCATGGCGGCTCTGGACCTCTATGCCAGGTACAAGACCGTGGACATCGTCTCCATCGGCTGCTACACGCCCTCCTGGGACGCCAAGGTGGGAGAGAACCTCGAGAGGTACAAGCACTCCTTCCGGGAGAGCGGCAGCGTGAAGTGGTACATCAAGGAGGCCATCGACCTCCTCGGGCAGATCAAGGAGGAGTACGGCTACAACAAGCTCTTCATCTCCATCGACGACAGCCTCATGTGCCGAAAGGCCGCCGGCATAGTGGAGAAGCTGGCCGTCAAGACCGGCTGGGAGGTCGTTGGCCAGGACAAGC
>JAIPEI010000232.1 GCA_021737245.1 Deltaproteobacteria bacterium
ACCCTGCTGGAGAGCGAGCTCTTCGGTTATGAAAAGGGTGCATTCACCGGAGCGGACCGGCGCAAGCCCGGCCGTTTCGAGCTTGCGTCCAAAGGGGTGATCATGCTCGACGAGATCGGAGACATGCCTTACCCCCTGCAGGCCAAGATGCTGGAGGTCTTACAGAGCTCCAGCTTTCACCGGCTGGGCGGAAACCGTCCGGTGACCGTCGACGCCTGGGTGATTTCGTGCACCAACCGGGACCTGAAAAACGAAATCAGCGCCGGCCGATTCCGGGAAGACCTGTTCTACCGTCTGAACGTCATCAAAATCGAGATTCCTCCCTTGAGGCACCGCAAAGAGGACATTCCCCTGCTCGTGGAGCACCTGGCGGCCCTCTACCACGAAGTGTACGGCCTTCCGGTCGATTTCCAGCTCACTCCGGACCTGAAGTCCCTGTTCCAGGAGTACCCGTGGTACGGAAACGTCCGGGAGCTGGCCAACATCGTGTTGCGGCTCATGTCCGGGGAGACGCCCTGGAAGATCCACCAGGAGCTCACCAAGGCCTGGGCCGCGGCGGAAGGGACCGAAACGAACCAATGGGATGCAGGCATCGCCCCTCTGCCCGTCGGCCGGGCTGCGTCCAGAGACGGGAAACAGGATCAGATCCCCCTCATGACCTTGAGAAAGAACGCCGAACGGGTCATCGAGCATCAGGCGATTCAGTACGCCCTGAAGGCGAGCGGCGGCAACAAGCGAAAAGCGGCACGAATATTGAAAGTGAGCTATAAGACACTCTACAACAAAATGGCCACGCTGGACATGTATCCGGTATCCACCCCCCCATGAAAGGGCTTGCGAGGAATCCATGGAACCTTTTTCGCTGGACATCCACAAGTACCTCGGCATCGCCAGGCGTCGTGTCTACTGGATCGTGATCCCATTCCTGCTGGCGATCCTGGGAGGCATGGTGAGCGTGCTTCGGGCCGTGCATGTTTACGAAGCCCAGACCCTGATTCTCGTGCAACCCCAGGAAGTTCCCCAGAGCTACGTCCGCCCCATCGTGCAGCGTGGACTCGGAGAGCGGCTCCGCACCATCACCCAGCAGGTCACCAGCCGCACCAACCTCGAGGCCATCATAGACCGGTACGAGCTGTACAGAGGCGGCGAGATGATGCTGGAGGAGAAGGTGAATCGCTGCCGTTCCTCCATTTCCGTGAACGTGGGACGGGGGGGCGGGGGCGGAAACACCTTCGAGATCACCTTCCGGCACACCGACCCGGAAAAAGCGAAGGATGTGACCAATGCGCTTGCCTCCAACTTCATCTCCGAGAACCTCAAAATTCGAGAGTCCCAGGCACTGGGAACCTCGAGCTTTCTTGCGGATGAGCTCGCGTCGGTCCGGCGGAAGCTGGAGCAGAAAGAGGAAACGCTCAAGCAGTACAGCATGGCGCACATGGGGGCGATGCCCGACCAGCTCGGGACCAACCTGAGCATGCTCGAACGCATGCAGCGGCAGGTGGAGCAACTGAACGACAGTCTGCAGGACGCCGAGAACCGCAAGCTCATGATCCAGGAGCAGATGGCGCAGCAAAAGCGCATGGCCGATCAGATGGCCCAGTTCACAACCGCGGAGTCGCTCCTGGCGTCGGACGATGCGATGCTGTCAGGCGATGCGTCGGAGCCGGTATCCGAGGATCTCGCCGTTCTTCGAGACCAGTTGGAGCGCCTCAAGATCCGCTACACGGAGTTTCACCCGGACGTCCGAAGGATCAAGAGCATGATCGAAAAGCTCGAGGCCCGGGAGGCCGAGCAAGCGGAGCAGGCGATTCAGGAACCGGAACCGCTTCTGGAAGCTGCGTCCCTGATGCCGGCATCGCACGCAGGACCCTTGACGCCTTCCGCAGGGGACATGCTCAGACCGCAGCTGAGCCGGATCAACTATGAGATACAAGACATTCGAAGGGAGATCGCCAAGACCCGCGAAAAGATCGACCTTTACCAGAGCCGCGTGGAAGAAACCCCCAGGCTGGAGCAGGAGCTGATCACCCTGAAACGGGACTACAACAATCTCAAGGGCCTCCACGACTCCCTCCTGAACCGCAAGCTGGAAGCCGAGATCGCGGTGAGCATGGAGAAGAAGCAGAAGGGGGAGCAGTTTCGGATCCTGGATCCGGCCCGACGCCCTGAGATCCCCGTGGAGCCTGATATTCGGAGAGTATTCCTGCTCACGATCATCCTGGGGCTAGGCATCGGCGGAGGCCTCGCCTACGGAAAGGAGATTCTGGACTCCTCCCTCAAAACCCCCGAGGAAGTATCGGAGAGCCTGGGCCTTCCAGTACTGATCACCCTCCCCCTGTGCTTCACCGGGCAGGAGAAGCGGGCCCGCAGGTGGAAGGCGCGGCTCAAGGCGGCCGGGGTCGCCGTGGGTTTCGCCGTGACGGCCGTGGGCATCGTCCTGGTCCTCAAAGGCCTTGACGGCACGCTGCAGTATGTGAAAGGCCTTTTGCCCTTTGTTTAGGACCGGCATCCCGGCGTATCGCTCTGAATGCCGCCGGGATCGGTGCATGGACGCAGCCCTTTGCCACAACACGGAAATCAACGCGAGGAACGCTCATGGGAAAGCTGTCGGATGCATTTGAAAGGCAGGAGAAGGAGCGGTCGATTCGAACGGAGACCCTTCGCACGGAAACGCCGGCGGAATCCGCCCCTGAACAGCCCGCCCGGACGAAACGCGCCCGGAAGAAAACGTCCCTTGATGCCGTGAAACCTTCAGAGTCCCCCGGAGCTGTCGAGAACCTGGAAGACTTCATCATCAAGGACCCCGAGCTGTCACGCATTCAAAAAGCCGCGGCGGGACGAAAATACCACCCCAAGCTGGTCGTGGTCACCGCGCCCGAGTCCGTGGATTCGGAGAACTTCAAGATCCTGCGCGCGAAAATTCAGCTGAGTGCGCGGGAGGGCTTCCCCTGCCGGACGATCATGGTCACCAGCACCTATCCCGGCGAGGGTAAGAGCTTTGTGGCGTGCAACCTGGCCGCCAGCATCGCCTGCGGGATCGACGAGCACGTGATGCTCGTAGACTGCGATCTGCGGAGACCGCAGGTCCACCAGTACTTCGGATACGCGCCGTCACGGGGGCTCTCCGATTACTTGTCGGGGCGGGGGGAGATCCCCGGGCTCCTGATCAAGACGGACATTCCCAAGCTCACGTTCATGGCGGCGGGCACCCCGCCCGGCAACCCGGCGGAGCTGGTTTCCTCCAACAAGATGGAGACCTTCATCGATGAGGTTCGCGCCCGCTACGACGACCGTTACGTGATCCTGGACGCGACCCCCACGCAGTTCACGTCTGAGTCCTCTGTTCTGTCCCGCCACGTGGACGGGATCCTCCTCGTGGTGATGGCCCACAGGTCGCCCAGGAAGGCCGTGCAAAACGGAATGCGGAGCCTGGCCAAAGAGAGCCTCCTGGGGGTCGTGTTCAACGGGTACAACGAACCGCTGAAGAGCTACCGGAAGTATTACGCGGGCTATTACCACAAGTGATTGCATTCAATCGCCGGGCTCGCGGTTACCCAGGATGTGCCACCCTCCACCGGCTCACTCGGAGTGTTGAAGCGTGCGTATTTTGCGGCAGTACGTGTCCAACAGGGAGCTGGTGTTCATCCTCGGGGAAGGACTCCTGATCTTCGGCGCGGTCTTTCTCGCCTCGTCCTTCTTCGGCCTTCCCCGGATGTCCCTTTTCGAGCGGCTCCTCGTCATCTGGCCCAAGGCCCTCCTGGTCGCTTTTGTCGCCCAGTTCAGCCTCTACTTCAACGACCTCTACGAAATCCGCGTGTCCGAGAGCACGCTCGATCTGGCCACACACCTGATCCAGGCCATCGGCATGACGTCCGTCACCCTGGCGGTCATCTACTTCGTGTGGCCCGAAGCCATCATCGGCCGGTGGGTGTTCTTCCTGAGCCTGGTGTTCCTGATCGGCTTTCTCGTGTCCTGGCGGCTTCTCTACAACGTGGCCATCAGGCGGCGCATGTTTACGAGCAAGACCTTGATCGTGGGGGCGGGGGAGCTGGCCGGCGATCTTCTGAAAGCCGTGAACCAGCGGAAGGATCTGAGCTACGACATTCGCGGCATCCTGTACCACCCCGGGGAAACGCCTGTGATCGGCGAGGATCAAGGCATCCCGATCCGGCTTGGTTTCGACGGCCTCTGCGACCTGGCCGAGGCCGAGGAGGCCTCGAGCATCATCGTGGCCCTGGACGACAAGCGCGGCATCATGCCCTACCATGAGCTCCTCAGCTGCAAGGTCCGGGGGCTTTCCGTGATCGACGGGGAGAGCTTCTACGAGAGGATTACCGGCAAGCTGCTCGTGGAAAAGATCAATCCGGGCTGGCTGATTTTCTCCGAAGGGTTCCGCAAGTCCGCCTTTTCCCGCTTTCTCAAACGTCTGGCGGGACTCGTCATGGCCACGGTCATGCTGATCCTTCTCTCCCCGGTCATGGTCCTGGTGGCCGTGGCCATCAAGCTGGATTCCCGCGGCCGGGTGATCTTCTCCCAGGAGCGCGTGGGGGAGAACGGCGGGATCTTCATGCTTCACAAGTTCCGCTCCATGCGAGCCGATGCGGAGGAGGCGACCGGGCCGGTGTGGGCCGCCGAGGACGATCCCCGCGTCACCAGGGTGGGGCGGATCATTCGCAAGCTTCGGATCGACGAGCTGCCCCAGTTGTGGAACATCTTGAACGGCGAGATGAGCTTTGTGGGGCCGAGACCGGAGCGCCCCTTTTTCGTGGAGCGGCTCAGAAGGACCGTGCCCTACTATGAGGAGCGTTTCACGGTCAAGCCCGGGCTGACCGGGTGGGCTCAAGTCATGTACGCCTACGGCGCCACCGAGGAGGACGCACTCGAAAAGCTCAGGTACGACCTCTACTACATCAAGAACATGTCTCTCGTGCTCGACCTCATCGTGATCTTTCACACGGTGAAGATCGTGCTGCTGGGCCGGGGATCCCGTTGACCGCGCCCGGCTCCTCCGGAGAAAAGGAACCTCTCCTCATGAACGCAGCGAAGGACTCGCCATGCGCCTCAGACAGACCCTCGTCGCCTCGGCCGTGATGCTCGCCACGGCCCTCCTTGTGGGCCATGCGTCCCGTTCGGAGAGCGTGCCCCCGTCCAGACCGCTCTCCGAGTTCCCCATCCGAATCGACTCCTGGGTCGGGGAGTCCGAGCGTTTTGACGACAACGTCTATCGGATCCTGGGCGTTGACGACTCCATCCTCGCGACCTACCGGTCTCCCGGCGGCGAGTGGGTTCAGCTGTACGTGGGTTTTTACGCGAGCCAGCGCGAAGGGGACCTGATCCACTCGCCCAAGAACTGCATGCCGGGCGGGGGCTGGAACATCGTCCGCATGGACCTGGAAACCCTCGACGTGCCCTCCCTCGGGAAGCCCTTCGAGGCGATCAAGCTCGTTCTGGAAAAGGGGGACCGGCGACAGGTGGTGCTCTACTGGTTTCAGTCGCGCGGGCGGTTCATCGCCTCCGAGTACCTTCAGAAGATCTACCTGGTCTTCGACTCCATCACCCGGAACCGCACGGACGGCTCGTTTGTCCGGTTGATCGCGCCCGTGGGCCCCGGGGGTGAGGATCTCACTCTGGAGACCATGAAGTCGTTCGCCGCGCAACTCGTGCCGGTCCTGATGACCTACCTCCCATCCTAGACGCAACAGGGGGCTTATGACAGGGCGGACGCTGCTTCTTCGACCCAAAGCGTTGCTCCAGGTGGGGCTCCTTGCCGCCTCCTTCGGCGTGGTGTACGCGCACACGGTCGCCGGGCTGGTGGCGGACTGGTCCGTCGACCAGAACTTTTCCCACGGGTTCCTTATCCCGCCGATCGCCGCCTACATGCTGTGGCAACGGCGAAGTGACCTGGCGGAATCCCGCCGGGAGTCCAGTCTCTGGGGGCTGGTTGTCCTCGCGGCCGGGATGGGCCTCTACATCGTGGGGAACGTGGGGGCGGAGCTCTTCACCATGCGGTTTTCGATACTCGTGACCTTCCTGGGCCTCACCCTGTATCTCTTCGGCTCGGAGACTGCCCGAAAGGCCCTGATTCCC
>JAIPEI010000233.1 GCA_021737245.1 Deltaproteobacteria bacterium
CACCGGCGGCGGCGCTGTTGTTAGCACGTCAAGATGTCCGGTCATTTTGACACGTGACATGTCCGGTCGAAGGCTCCTCCGGCAAGGCCCGTGGATCAGGATTCGGTGCGATACCGCTGGAGCTTCTTGTGGAGGGTCTTGCGGGTGATGCCGAGCCTGCGCGCGGCCTCGCTTTTGTTGCCGCCGGTCTCCTCGAGGGTCTTGAGGATGGCGGCCCGTTCCACCTCTTCTAGGGAAACGCCCGCGGTCCCGCCATCGTTTTCCGCTTCCCCGGTTTCGAGCGCTTCCCCGCGGCCGGACACCACCGAGAGGTCCCCCGAATCGATGACATCCGCGCGGGACAGGACCACGGCCCGTTCCACGGCGTTCATGAGCTCCCGAACGTTGCCCGGCCAGTCGTGGCGCAGGAGCAGATCCATGGCCCGGGGGGTGAATCCCCGAATGTCCCTGGCGTTCGCCTCGGCGAATCGCTCCAGGAAATGCTGGGCCAGGAGGGGTATGTCCTCCCTGCGCTCCCGGAGCGGGGGCATCCGGAGGGAGACCACGTTCAACCGGTAGTAAAGGTCTTCTCGAAACCGGCCGGACTGGATCTCCTCGAGAAGGTCTTTGTTCGTAGCGGCTATGATGCGCACATCCACGTGAATGACCTCTTCCCCGCCGACCCGGGTGATCTCACGCTCCTGGAGGACCCTCAGCAGCTTGACCTGCATGGCCAGAGACATTTCGCTGATCTCGTCCAGGAAGAGGCTCCCCCCGTGGGCCTGGCGGAATCGCCCTTCCTTCCGCCTGTGGGCGCCGGTGAAGGCCCCCTTCTCGTGACCGAAAAGCTCGGATTCGAGCAGCGTCTCCGTGATGGCCGCGCAGTTGATCTTGACGAACGGCCCATCCTTGCGCGCGCTGTTGAAGTGGATGGCGCCGGCGATCATCTCCTTGCCCGTACCGGACTCGCCGGAGATGAGCACGGTGGCCTCGGAAGGCGCCACCTGGCTCACGGTTTCCAGGATCCGGATCATGGCACTGCTCCGGCCGATGATGCTCCTCCGGTCGAACTGCTCCCCCAGCCGCTCCCTGAGCTTCCGGTTTTCCTCACGCAGCCGCGTGTGGTCCATGACCCTCTCCATGGCGTACTTCAGCTCGTCGAAGTCCAGGGGCTTGGTCAGGTAGTCGTAGGCGCCGTTCTTGAGGGTCTCCACGGCCGTCTCCACGGAGGAGTAGGCGGTCATGATGATGACGGGAATGGCTGGATTGTAGGCCTTGATGGCTTTCAGCGCCTCGGGTCCGGACACCCGAACCATGCGGACGTCCATGAGGATCAGGTCAAAGGCCCGTTCCTCCACCATGCGGACGGCGGTGTCGCCGTCATCCGCCTCGTGGACCCGGTACCCCCAGCCGCCCAGGAGGGTTCGCAGCATGGTCCGGTGGGCGGGATCGTCGTCCACCACCAGGACGGACGGTGCATCGGTCGTGCTCATCTTTGCTCCTCCTCGTCACTCCTGCCCGCGTCTGGATGGGAGTGCCGCCCCCGCGTCCAGGGCAGCTCGATGGTGACGGTCGTCCCCTCCCCCTTCGCGCTCTCCACGCGCAGCTCCCCGCCGTGGCTCTCCACGATCTTGTGGACGACGGCGAGACCCAGCCCCGTACCGGAGGATTTCGTGGTGAAGTAGGGATCGAACACGTGGGCGAGGTCGTCCTTTGTGATCCCCTTTCCCGTGTCGCGGACCGTGAATCGGGCCACACGGTTCGCTTCGTCGATCTCGGCGGTCACCTCCAGGGTTCCGCCGCCGGGCATGGCCTCCACGGCGTTCAGGAAAAGGTTCAACAGGACCTGCCCCATACGGTCCGCGTCCATGTCGACCGTACCGGCCTCCGGGAGCCGGCTCTCCAAGCGGATCCCCCCGGCTTCCGCCTGGACCTCGATCAGTTTCAGGGCGCGGCGCACGACCACGTCCGGACGGACGGGCTTTTTGTCCACGGCCATGGGGCGCGCAAAGTCCAGGAGCTGGCCGATCACCCGGTTGAGCCGGTCCACCTCCTGGATCATGATGTCCGCGGTGCGCCGGTCCTCCTCCACATGCCGGTAGCGTTCCTTGAAGTAGGTGGCAAACCCCTTGATGGAGCTCAAGGGGTTGCGGATCTCGTGGGCCACCCCGCCCGCCAGCCGTCCTACGGCGGCCAGGCGGCGGCTCCGCTCGACCTCCAGCTCCAGGGTCCGGACCTCGGTCAGATCTCGAAACAGGAGGAGCCTGCCGGCGGACTCCCCCCCGGGGCTCTTCAAGGTGCTGACGCTTGCGGACAGGGGAACGGTTCGGCCGTCCACTGTGGTGCAGTCGAGCTCCCGCTCGATTACGTGTGTTTCCTCCGGCGCGGCATCCAGAAGGGAGCTCAGCTCCGGCGGAAGGACATCGGCCGCCTTACTCCCCAGCGCGCGGTCCCCGGAACGGCCGAGGACGGACTCGGCCGTCCGGTTGAAGGAGGCCACGCGTCCTTCCATGTCCAGGGCCACGAGGCCGATGGGCAGGTTCTGCACCACGTGGTCCGAGAAGGCCCGGATGCGTCCCAGGGAGGTCCTGGCGGATCGGTAGGCATGGACGAGAAAGACGGAGTAAAGGCCTGCGAAGCCGATCAGAAGAAGGATGACCGCCATCATCACGGTGTGGCGGGCTTCCTCCTTCCTTGCCTCCTCGAAGGCGCCCAGGTCGAGGCCCACGAAGATGAGGCCGGGGTCGGACGCCGGATCGAAACGACGCCCCGGGACCATGCCTCGGCCCTCCGGCCCGTGCATCATGCCGTGGCGGCGGAACCCATCCAACTCCGGACTCGGGGAGAACCTTCGAAAGACCTCGAACACGGGGCGCCCGTCCGGGCCGGTCACCCTCCGCCACGCCGGCCTGCCCCGTTCGGGGATCTCCGTCAGGCCGGCGGCGGGTTCGTAGGTGCCTCCGATGCGCTCCGGATCGCTGTGGGCAAGGATCCCGCCGCGGTCGTCGGTGACGACCAGGTAGACGATGTCCGGCAGCTGAGCCGTCTCGACGAGCAGCCGCTGGAGCTTGAACGCGGTTCCCCGCATGCCCATCATGCCCATCATGCCCGTGCGGGCCCCGGCCTCGAAGGACCGGATCAAGGCGGCGCCCTTCTCCAGGAGGAGGAGCGTGGTCATCTCCTTCTGCCTGCGGATGTTCTCCGCGGCCCAGAAGATGAAGATCGGGGCCAGGATCAGCACGGCGCCGAGCAGAATCCATGGAGGAACACCGAGCCGGGAGCCGGAGCGAGTCTTGGAGCCGTCCTGTTCTCTTCGTGAAAGCATCGGGTCGAACATCCTTTTCATGGCGCCGGATCAGGCGCCTTCTTCGCCGGGTCGTTCCAGGAGATGGAGGGTCAGGGGCTGCTGCACCCCCTTGGGGTGAAACTGGAAGGACCTCTGAATGGCGGCATCCGGGGGAACCCCGGCGGCCGCCGCATCCGAAAGGACCACTTGGCCGGGGCCGGCCTGGGCCTGGATCCGTTGGGTCAGGTTCACCGCGGACCCCACGATGCCGTACTTGGCCCGGGTCTCGGAGCCGATGTTTCCCACCACCACCGTTCCCGCGTTCACCCCGATTCCGGCCGCCAGTCCGGGAAGTCCCTGTGATGTCAGCTCCCTGTTGATGGCGGCCATCTCCGCCTGCATGTCCCGTGCGCATTGCACGGCGGCCTCCAGGGACGGCTCCAACGGACCGTCCAGCGGGTCGAAAAAGACCAGCACCCCGTCTCCGATGAAGTCCACGATGATTCCATGGTTCCGCTTGATCACCTCGATCATGTGGCTGAAGTAGAGGTTCAGCGCATTCAGGGTCGCCTCGGGGGCCAGGGACTCGGACAGGGAGGTGAACCCCCGGATGTCGGACATGAGCACGGCGACATCCCTGCGCTCGCCGCCGAGCCGGGATGCCTCCGGGCGGCGCATGAGCTCGTGGGCCACCTCCTCGTCCACGTATCGGCCGAAGGTGTTTCGAATGAAATCCCGTTCCCGGAGACCGTCCACCATGGTGTTGAAGCTGCGGGTAAGCTGACCGATCTCGTCGTCGGCGTCCACCGGAAGCCGCTCCCCGTACCGTCCCTCCGCGATCCGTTCCGCGGCGCGGGAAAGCCTCCGCACCGATTTGGTGATCCTGCCGACGGCGAAGCGGATGAGGAGAAGAATCAGGACGATGCTCACCCCGCCGGCCGCGGCGTACCAGAAACGAAACCGGATGATCGGCGAGAGCACCCGGTCCCCCGGGGCGAACAGGACGAGGGCCCAGGGCGCATTGGCCATGTGATAGTGGCCCGCCACGGTCTCGGCCGGGTGTCCCGGACCCAGAAGCGTTCCCTCGGTGTTGTCCCGGATCCCTTCCACCACCGCCTGCTCCAGAGGATCTCCCGTTTCTCCGAGCCGGTCGGAGGTGCTTTCCATGGCGGCTGTCCGGGCGAGGATCCTCCCGTCTTCGTCCACCAGGCAGGCAATGTCGCTCTGCCACCATCCGAGGTCCTGCATGTCCCGGATGAGCGAATCGAACCGGAGCGTGACCGTGAGGCGCCCCACGGTGGCTCCGTCTTCGTCCAGAAATCTGGTGAGCAGATCGACGGTCTCGCCGTCCGCTTCCGGATCGTAGGCCGGGTTCGTGACCCGGGCGATGCGTGCACGGTGAAAACGCATCATCCGGCCCATGCCCTGGCTCGTTCCGCCCATGCGGCCCATGAAGGGCCCGGGATCACCCGGTGCGGACCGTTCCCACTCCAGCTGAACGCCCGTCACTCCCTCCACATTCTCCAGCCGCTCCACGATCCACTCCTGGATGGCCAGGCCGTTTCTCTCATCGGCGGTTTCGCCGAGGAGCTCGATCAGCCGTATGGGGTTCTCCAGTCGCATGTCCACGTGGTGGGCCGCCCGCTGGAGCTTGAGCACGGCCGCTTCCCGCCATTGCTCCAGCATGACGTCCCTGGCGTAGAGGAACCCCAGGAAACCGAGAACGGTCAGCAACCCCCCGACAGGGAGGAGCACCAGGAGGATCATGCGCTGCTGAAGTGTTCGTATGCTCACGGCGGTCCTTTCTCTGTGCGGTCGAAACCCTCTTTTCCATGCAAGTTCGAGACCGGGGATCGGGATATTGAAAAACCGGCTCAGCCGCCGCGGGCAAGCCTGTAAACCTTCGGAATGACGAGGGGGGATCCGTTGGTTCGAGACTTTGGGCCGCGCCCTCGATGATTCCCGGTCGCAGCGGTTCGGGTCTGAGACTGGAGGTGTAACCTTTCTCCCCGGGTTGTAACGCATCCCTGGGTATCAAGTATCCAGGTTTCAGCTGTCGAGTGCAAGCCGGGAATGGCTTCTTCGCGGACTGTTCACTGATAACTTGGCGGCATTGTTTCATGAATCAAATTCATTTCCCTGTTGGCACGCAGGTTGCTCAAACAGGAAGGCGACAAGCGAAACGGCTCGAATCGATCTCACAAACCCAAAGCATGAAAAAGGAGGCAACATCATGATGAAACGAACCCTCACCATTGGAACCATTCTTCTGCTGGTCGGGACGCTGGCCGTCCCGGTTTTCGCCTGGGGACCCGGCCGCTGGAGCGGCAAGGACGGTTACGGCCCCGGGGCCTGCTGGAACGACGGCGGGTCTTATGGGGGAACCTATGGAGCCACGGCCCTGAGTGCGGAGGAGCGGGCCAAGGTTGACGACCTCTACCGCACCCACCACGAGAAGACCGCACCCGTTCGGGAGCGGCTCTGGGCGAGGCAGGCCGAGATGAGGTCCCTTCTGGCCGCTGAGAACGTGGACGAGGGCCGGGTCAAGGAGCTTCAGAGGGAGATCAACGAGCTCCGGGCCGAGCTCTCGGACCAGCGGACCGAGCTGGAGGTGGCCCTCAGCAAGATGGGTGCGAACACCCGGCTTGCCGCTCCTTACGGACGCGGATATGGAGGTCGCGGGTACGGATGGGGACACGGCCGTCACATGATGGGCGGCGGCTACGGTCCCGGAAACGGACCGGGCTCCTGCTGGTACTAGAGAGTCCCCACAAGCTCCGGCGGTCCGAGTCTTCAGGACCGCCGGAGC
>JAIPEI010000234.1 GCA_021737245.1 Deltaproteobacteria bacterium
GGGTAAGGAACCGGAGGGTGAGCACGAAGCGGACCTCCGGGGCCCGGGCCGCCAGGGCCAGGCTCCGGCGAAGCGCCTCCTCGGAGAGAGGCGTGCCGAAGGCGCCTTCGTACACCTCGGCCGGCCCCACCGGGTCGAAGATCAGCCGGTCGGCCAGGCCTTCCTCGATCACGCGCTCGAGGAGGTCGACGTTCCGTCCGTCCGCGCGAAGCTCCGTTCGAAGGCCTTGCTCCTTCAGGTGTCGGAGCACCGCCAGGAAGTCATCGGGCGCCGAAGGGTCCCCGGCCGAGACGTCCAGACCGTCGATCCAGCCGTGCCCGAGCGTGTTTCTTCCCACGAACCCCTCCAGGCGATCCCCCGCCCGGAGGCGGGCCACGATCTCCCCCACACCCTGGACCACACGCTCCCCGTCATGGAGGATGGGAAACTCCACGCCTTCGGGCCCGCGGCGGATGTGGGCCCGGTGCTCCCGGTAGAATCGCTGGAAAGCCTCCTTTCCCTCCCCCTTGAAGTCCAGCTCCACGAAGGGGACGCCCCGCTCGTTCATGAAGGCCTTGGCCACCTTGCAGCGCAGGCAGCCGGGGGCGGTGAAGAGGGTGTAGGTCCCTGCCGGTTCCATCGGCTCACGCCTCCTCATCCGCATCCGACACCACGCAGAGCGCCGAGGACGACTGGTAGGGCATGGTCCCTTCCACGGAGGACTCCGAGCGGGGCCCCGGCGGGGCTGCGCCCGGCACCCGGAAGGTGGTGACGTCCAGAGGCTCGATGGGCCGCTCCTCGGGCGGGTCCACCTGGGGGATCCAGTCGTAGGGCACCCGGTAGGCGCGGTAGACCATGTTCATCCGGAAGTGGGTGCCCCAGTAGGGGCTGATGTACTCCCAGACCAGCTCGTGATTTGCCGTGACCTCGATGATGCGCCCGCCGCTCCCCTCGGTGATCAGGGTGTTTCCGTTCGGGAGCCGCTGGGCCGAGCTGATGAAAGGGCTGTAGAAGCGGTTGCTGTCCGTGGGGTGGACCAACCCCGCCTCCTGGGGCGTTTGCTGCCAGACGACCTCGAGGCTGACCGGGTCGAACTCCAGCACGCGGGAGTAGTCCCTGAGTGCGTTCTTGGCGCCGGTTGGGCTCCCCGGGTTGGGCGCGCCGTAGCCGGCCCAGCCGCCGTTGTCGTAGACCAGGATGTTCCCCTCCCCGGGAAGGCCCCGCGGGATCATGTGGGCGTGGTGCTGCCCGATGATCCAGCCCAGACCCTTTTCCGGAGTGTGGTCGTAGTCGGGCCCCACCTTCCAGACCGGCTCGCCCGTCTCCCTGGAGACGATGAAGATGATGTTGGTCTCGCGGCCGTCCATGAGGATGTTCTCGGGGTGGAACCGCTCGTCCCCGGCGTCGTACCACCGGTTGGGCCCCAGCGCGGACATGGCGTTCAAATGCATCCAGTCTCCCAGGCCGCCGGCCGCCGGCCGCATGTTGGGATCGCGGCTGAGGATGTTCCGGGCCTCCTCGCGGAAGCCGAAGGCCTCGAACCATTCGCTGCACACCCACTCCCACACGATGTCCCCGTCCCAGGTGACCTCGTAGACCGTGTCGTCCAGGAGGTTCTTGTCGGAGATCGCCGGGCAGACCAGGTTCTTGTGTCCCAGAAGAAGGGTGTTTCCGCCCTCCACCAGCGGGTCCATGCCCGGGACGTAGTAGCCCACCGGGTTGCCTTCCCGCTGAAAGTCGTGGTGGACCCTCGCCATCCACTGGGGCTCCTCGCCGGGGTCCTCGATGAACTCGTACTCGTTGAAGCGCCAGACCACGTTCCCGTCCCAGTCCACCTGGATGAGGTCCCGGTAGTCCTGCATGCCGTAGCGGGTGTTGCGCTCGCCCGTGTGCCCGAGGACGAAGCCGCCCGGCAGGAGCTTGTTGGGAAACCCGTGGAGCCCCCGCCACAGCTTGACCTCCCCGCCGTTCATGTCCACGACCAGGGCGCCCAGCTCCTTGGCCTGGAACACGGTGTAGCCGTTGAAGCATTTCCCGGGGTGATACACGGTCGCCCCGGTGGGGTAGACGGTTGGGTAGGTCATGATGCTCTCCTTACGAAATCGGATTTCTCCGCCTTCTTCGCCCGCCGCCGGTCCAGGATCAGCGGCCCGGCGATGATCAGGACCGTGAGCCCCAGCAGCGCCATGCTGATGGGCCGCCCCAGCAGAATGGCGAGGCTGCCCTCGCCGAGGCTCAGGGTCTGCCGCAGGCGGTTCTCCATGATCTCGCCCAGCACGATTCCCATGACCAGATTCACGATGGGCCAGTTCAGGCGAAGCAGGACGTAGCCCAGGACGCCCATCACCACGGCCACGCCGGCGTCGAAGAGCCGCGTGTTCACGGCGTAGATCCCCACCAGGGAGATCACCATGATCACCACCGCGAGCAGCCTGCTCGGGACCTTGACGATCATAGCGAAGGGCCGCAGCCAGACCACGAGCATGGCGAAGGCGGCCACGTTGATGAGCAGCATGGACCAGTACAGGGTGTTGATCAGAACCGGCTCCTTGACCAGGAGCAGGGGGCCGGGGTAGATCCCGTTGATGGTGAACACACCCAGGAGCACGGCGCTCAGCGCGTCGCCGGGGATGCCCAGGGTCAGGAGCGGGATCATGGTGCCGGCCGGCACCGCGTTGTTCCCCGCCTCCGAGGCCAGGCAGCCCTCGGGCGTGCCCTTGCCGAATCGCTCCTTCTCCTTGGAAAGCCGCTTGGCCGCGTCGTAGGACATGAACGAGGCCAGGATCGAGCCCGTGCCGGGAAGCAGCCCCACGAAGGTGCCGATCACCCCCGAGCGGATGAGAGTCCGCCAGTAGCGCAGCGCCAGCCAAAGCTTGGAAAAGTCCAGGGTGCTTCTGCTCAGATGGACCTCCCGGCCCCGCAGGATGTCCCTTTCCACCAGCAGCAGGGTCTGGCCGATGCCGAAGAGCCCCAGGCAGACGGGGATGATGTGGAGCCCGTTCTGCATGATAAGGGTTCCGAAGGTGAACCGGGCCCCCAGGGTGGATCCGTCGATCCCCACCGTGGAGATCCAGAACCCGAGCCCCAGGAGCATGAGCCCCTGGGCGAGGCGGTCCCGGAAGGCCATGACCACCAGTACCACCCCGAAGACGGCCACGGTCAGATACTCGGGGGGGCCGAAGCTGGCCGCCACATGGGCCAGGATCGGCGCCAGAAAGACCAGGATCCACAGGCTGATCACGCCGCCGCCGAAAGAGCCCAGGAGCGCAGCGGACAGTGCGGTCTGGGCTTCGCCCTTCCGGGTCAGGGGATAGCCGTCAAAGCTCGTGATCAGGGAGGAGGGCACGCCGGGCGTGCGCATGAGGATCGCGGGCACGGCGCCGCCGAAGTATCCCCCGCAAAAGACGCCCAGCAGGAGGGACAGGGCCACGTCCGGCGTGAATGCGAAGGAGAACGGCAGGAGTACCACCATGCCCACCATGGGACCGAGGCCCGGCAGGATCCCCACGACGATCCCCACAACGGTCCCGAACAGAAGCGCCACGAGGTTGGCCGGGGCAAACGCGGCCGTGAACCCTGCTGCAAGCTGCTCCACCATGGATCACTCCATCAGGGCTTCCAGGAGCACGGGCTCGGGAAACCAGACGCCCAGGAACACCTTGAAGACCAGGTACAGGCAGAGGGTGACCAGCGTGGGAATGCCGACGAGCTTCCAGACCGAACGCTGCTCCACTGTCCAGAGGGCCGCGAACAGGAAGGCCCAGGTGGAGATCTCGAGCCCCAGGTAGACGAGGCCCGCCAGAAACAGGACGAGGAGCGCCAGGACCCGCAGGCTCCTGACGGGCAGCCCCTGACCGTCCAGGTACCAGGTGCCGCCCCGGGTTCGAAGCACGCGCCACAGGGAGGGAAGGGACGCACCAACCATCAGGATCAGCACCAATAGGGGGAAGATCAGCGGACCCTTGTAGAACGGGTCCGGACCTGACCTGTCCACGTGCCAGGGCGAGGTGACCAGGAGCCCCAGCGCAAACAGCCCCAGCACGGCGCCCAGGAGGTCGTGCACCCGGCTCTCTGCGTTCTTTTGCTCGTCGGCCATGGTCGCTCACACCCCGCCGGAGGGACTCCCCTCCGGCGGGAAACGGGTCACTGAATGATCCCCAGGTCCTTCATGATGGCGCCGAAGTTCTCGAGCTCGCTGTCCATCTGCTTCCGGGCCGCCTCCGGGCCCGTGGGGTGCGGGATCACGCCCACCTTCTCGATCACGTCCTGAATCTCGGGCATGGCCATCACCTCGAAGAAGGTGTCGCTCAGGCGGTCGGCGATCCCGACCGGCGTCTCGGCCGGCACGAACGCCCCGAACCAGATGGAGTAGGCGTCCCCGAACCCCTGCTCCTCCACGGTGGGCACGTCGGGATAGTCGGGCAGCCGGTTGGGGAGCATGCAGGCGAGGAGCTTCATCTTGCCGGCCTCGATGTAGTCTTTGAGCCCGGGCGTGGAGAAGGTGATCACGTCCGCGTCCCCCTGAACCACCAGCAGGGGGTTCAAGTCCTTGTAGGCCGTCTCTTTCCAGGCGAACCCGCCGATCTTGGCGGCGTTCATGGCGATCAGCGTGGGCACGGCACCGAGGCCCCAGTGGGCCAGCCGGAGCTCATGGTCCTTCCCGTACTCGGCAAGCTCCGCGAGGTTGTCGTAAGGCGCATCCGCCCGGCAGGCCAGGGTGAAGGGGGACGACCAGACCAGCCCCAGGGGGTGCAGATCCTCGTTCTTGTAAGGGGTCTTGCCCCGGAGGACCTGGGTGATCATGGGGCCGATGGAGATGAGGCCCATGGTGTAGCCGTTCGGCCGGCTCTTGGCCAGCTCGTTGGTGGCCAGGACCGCTCCGCCGCCGGGCTTGTTCACGACCTTCACGGGCACGCCCAGCTTCCCGGACATATGGGGCGCCATGGCGGTCGCCACCATGGTAGAGGGATCGTTTCCCGCGGGCCAGGGGATCATGATCCGAATGGGTTTTTCCGGCCACTCGGCCGCGGCCGGCCCGACGGTCGTCGAAACAACCAGGGCCGCTGCGATCAGGACAAGAATCGCTGTCTTCTTCATCGCACTGCCTCCTTGGCTTGGGGGGGAACAAAAAGGTTGCCGGTTTCGGATAAACATTATATGTTATACCAAACGCTGTCAATGCGTTTTTCCCTGTTTTCCTTTTTCCGACCGGTCCGCCGATCACGGCTCACCCCGGGTTCCTGGGAGGCGTTGCGTGAAAAGAGAACCAGCCATGACATCGTTCCGGCCTGTCAAGCAGAACCGCATCTCCGAGGAGGTGCTCAGCCAGCTCAAGGAGGCGATCCTCGCCGGCACCTACCGTCCCGGCGGCAAGCTCCCCTCCGAACGGGAGCTGTGCGACCGGTTCCAGGTGAGCCGGGTGGTGATCCGGGAGGCCATTCGGGCACTGGAGCTGACGGGTTTCGTGCGCCTCAGGCAGGGTCCCTCCGGCGGTGCTTACGTCCAGGAGCTGACGCTGGACCACCTCTCGAACGCCTTCCTGGACCTGTTCATGGCGAACAAGCTGAGCGCGCCGGAGCTCGTCCAGGTGCGACTTCACATCGAGCCCGAGGTGTGCCGCCTCGCGGCCCGGATCGTGGACCCAGCGGCCGCCGCCCGGCTGGAGAATGCCTTCCGGGAGGAGCACGCCGAGACCATCACCCACGAGGAGTGGGTGGCCCGAAACCTCGAGATCCACTATCTCCTCGCGCGCGGGTGCGGGAACCGCTTCTATGAGGCCGTACTCAAGCCGCTCCTGGACCTCACCCGGGAGATGGTCCTCGTGGTCAAGCCGAGCCACAAGGTGATCCACGAGCACGCGGATCACCGGCGCATCATCGATGCGGTCATCGGAGGGGACGGCGTGGCTGCGGCCGGTGCCATGCGGGATCACATCACCAAGGTGGGGGGCGCCCTCACCGACCTGGAGAAGGCCTACCGCGAGAAGCGCGGCCTGGTGGAGTCCTGACCCCATTCACCTGCGGGAACGAAAAAGCCCCGGCCGCGGGGGTCGAAACCTCC
>JAIPEI010000235.1 GCA_021737245.1 Deltaproteobacteria bacterium
CACGGGCTTCGCATCAAGGAGCTCTTGGACGAAAAAGCCGCCGGGAAGAAGGTGGTGGGTTCGTTCTGCGTCTTTGTGCCGGAGGAGATCGTGCGGGCGGTGGACGCCACCCTGGTCGGGCTCTGCACGGGTGCGGACTTCGCCGTGGAGGAGGTGGAAAAGCTCCTCCCCCGGAACACGTGCGCCCTGATCAAGTCCGCTTTCGGGTTCAAGGCGGGCAAGGTGTGTCCGTACATGGAGTCCGCCGACATGATCGTGGGGGAGAACACCTGCGACGGGAAGAAGAAGTCCTACGAGATTCTGGACGACCTCGTGCCGAACCTCTACGTCATGGACCTTCCACAGACCAAGTCGCCGGAGGGTCGGAGACTGCTCGCGGCCGAGGTTGACCGGTTCAAAACGGCCATGGAGGACCTCTCCGGTGTGGCGTTGGATGTGGAGCGGCTGAAGAAGGGGATCGAGATCGTCAACAACAAGCGCAAGGCCATGCATCGCCTCTACGATCTGCGAAAGCACGACCCTGCGCCCATCTCCGGCCTGGACGCGCTCCTCGCCAATCAGGTCTTCTTCTACGACGATCCCGTTCGGTTCACCGAGTCGGTCCACAAGATCTGTGACGAGCTGGAGCGGCGGATCGAAAAGGGCGAAGGTGTTTTCCCCAAAGGCGCACCCAGGATCCTCGTCTCAGGCTGCCCCATGGCCGTGCCCAACTGGAAGCTCCCCTGGATCATCGAGTCCTCCGGCGCGGTGATCGTGGGAGAGGAGTCCTGCGTGGGGGAGCGGGGCACGAGAAACCTGACGGGGGAATCGGGGGATTCCGTGGAAGCGCTCATGGAGGCCATTGTGGATCGATACTTTCAGATCGACTGTGCCATTTTCACGCCGAACCCGGAGCGGCTCGACCACGTCCAGGAGATGGCCCGGGCCTACAAGGCCGACGGCGTGATCCACTACGGGCTCCAGTTCTGCCAGCCCTACATCACGGAGTCCATGCCCGTGGAAAAGGCCCTGGAGGATGCAGACATCCCCACGCTCAGGATCGAGACCGACTACAGCATGGAGGACGTGGGCCAGCTCAAGACCCGCGTCGAGGCCTTTGTGGAGCAGCTTTGATAGGAGAAGGGAATCCCCTCGTGAGATGTGCCGGCATTGACATCGGGTCCCGAAGCATCGAGCTGGTGGTCGTGGAAGAGGGCCGTATCCTGGAAAAGCGCCAGGCGGACTCCGGGTTCGACCCGATGGCCCAGGCACGGGACCTGCTCGACGGCCTGCCCTATGACCGTATCCTGGCCACCGGGTACGGGAGGCATCTCTTCGAGCTCGCCCTGGATGCCCCGACCGTGACCGAGATCAAGGCCTATGCGGTGGGAGCAGGCTTCCTGTTCCCGGAGGTGCGGACCATCCTGGACATCGGGGGGCAGGACTCCAAGGCCATTGCCCTTCGCGAGGACGGCCGGGTCAAGAAGTTCGAGATGAACGACCGGTGTGCCGCGGGGACGGGGAAGTTCCTGGAGATCATGGCCCACTCCCTGGGATACGCGCTGGAGGCGTTCGGGCGGGCCGCATTACAGGCGGAAAAAGAAATCCAGGTAAGCAGCATGTGTACGGTGTTTGCCGAGTCCGAGGTGACCTCCCTCCTGGCCCGGGGCGAAGACAGAAAGGCCATTGCTTCGGGGCTTCATCGATCAGTCGTGCGCCGGGCCTCAGGCATGCTCAAGAGGATCGAGGCCACGGATCCCATCCTCTTTGCCGGTGGGGTGGCGCTCAATCCCTGCATGGTTCGGTACCTGGCCGAGGCCACGGGGAAAGAGATCGTGGTGCCGGAGCAGCCCCAGATGACCGGGGCGCTGGGTGCGGCGATCATGGCGGAGGAAATGCGGTCGAAACCTTGAACCGTGGGTTTTTTCGGGGGCAAAGGTGCTGGGCGCCCCGCGGACTTCAAATCCGTCGGCCCGGTCTGCAAAACCGGGAGGAGGTTCGATTCCCCTTGCCCCCTCCATGAACCCTGAAAGCGCTACAGATGGCCAAGCATGTCACCATCGGGATCGCCGGACACGTTGACCACGGAAAAACGAGCCTGGTCAAAGCCCTGACCGGCGTGGACACGGATCGATTGGAAGAGGAAAAGCGACGGGGTCTTTCCATCGATTCCGGGATCGCCGCCATGGACACATCTCGTGGGGCCTGCGTTTCTCTCGTGGACGTCCCCGGGCATGTGCACTTCCTCAAGAACACGGTTCGAGGCCTGTGCGCCGTGGATGCTGCGGTGCTGGTGGTGGCGGCCGATGACGGGGTCATGCCCCAGACCGTCGAGCACCTGGAGGTGCTTCGCTTTTTCGGGGCCCGGATCGGTCTTGTCGTCCTGACCAAGACCGACCTGGTGGACGAGGAGACCCTGGAACTGGCCGAACTGGAAGTGCAGGATACGCTTGAAATGCGCCTTGGCGAGCACCCTCCCGTGCTTCCCTTCTCAGCGCGAGACAACCGCGGCCTCGAGGCCGTCAGGGACGAGATCGAGAACCTGGCCGCGGCCCTTCCTCCCAGAGACACCCAGGCCCCTTTCCGGTGCTGGATCGATCGGGTCAAGGGCTTTCCCGGGTTCGGAACCGTGGTGAGCGGAACGGTCCTCTCCGGTGCGATCGCGGAAAACGACCCGGTACATCTCCTGCCGATGGGCATCGAAAGCAGGGCGAGGTCTCTCGAATCCCACCACACAAAGCAGACCCGACTGGAAGCGGGACAGAGGGCCGGCATCAACCTGCCAAAGATCGCTGTCCGCCAGATCCGCCGGGGGATGCTCCTTGCAGAGCCTGGCGTCCTGGAGCCGGGCTACCTGCTGAACGTAGAGATCCGAATGCTCCAAAACGCCCGAAGGCCGATCCGAAACAGGCAACGGGTGAAGCTGTACCTGGGCACCTCGGTCACGAACACAATGGTGGTCTTGATGGATCGGGAGGTTCTTGCACAGGGAGAGCAGGGCCTTGCGCAGCTGCGGCTGATGAAGCCCCTGGCTGCCCTTCCGAGGGACACCTTTGTCATGGCCCTGCTCAACGAGCAGGTGATCATCGGCGGGGGGAGGGTGCTGGAGGTCCCCAAGGAGAAGTTCAGGCCGAAGAAGGCCTCGCGGGTTCTACCACTCTTAGAGGCATTGCGGGCCGGAACGATCGATTCCTACCTGGACCGCTTTTTCCTGAAGGGCGTCATCGACCGACCTGTGTGCGCCCGGGACATCCAGCTCAAGACGGGTCTCCAGATCGGTGACATCGAGAAAGAGCTCGAATCGAGGCTCCATGCAGGAGAGCTTCTCTCCTTTGGAAAGCGAGGCGTTTTTCCAAAGGCCCGCTTCGAGGTCTTGAGAGATCAGACCCTGAAAACCGTGGAAATTCTGTTCGCGGAGGATCCCTTGAAAAAGACGGCCGTGCCCGATGAGATTCGAGCCAGGCTGAACCCCCTTCTCGATGATCTTCCGTTTCGGCGGATCCTGACCGAGCTTTGCGGAACCGGTAAGCTGGCCCGGCAGGACGGCGGTTTTCGAATCCCCAACCTCTCACTCAGGCTTTCTGAGGAGAGGCAGGAGCTGATCTCCATGCTCATGGACTACGCTCAACAATCCGGCCTCATTCCCGTTGGTGCTGGATCCTTTTGCAAGCTCCATGATGGAAAGTACAACAAAAACGAGGTCCAGCGACTCCTCGACCATCTGCATGCGGAAAAGCGGCTGGTTCGGCTCAACAACATGCGCTTTATGACACCCCAGGCCATGGAGGAGATCAAGCGCCGGGTGAGATCCCATATCAAAAAAAACGGCAAGCTCGGGATCGCGGATTGTGCAGACGTTTTCGGATATGGAAGAAATGTGGGGATTCCCGTGCTGGATTATCTGGATGCGGTTGGATTCACCTTATGGGATGGGAAATGCAGGACGCTGAAGCAACCCTCATGAAAAGGGTGGGTCGCCTGAATCGTCTCCAACGGATGGGTCTACTCGCTTTTCTGGCGGGACTCGCGGTCCTGTTCAGCCTGCTCTCTCCGCACTTTCTGAGGTGGGAGAACCTGAGCAACGTCCTGCTCCAGTCGGCCGTCCAAATCGTGGTGGCTGTGGGCATGACCCTGGTGGTCGCCACCCGGGGCATCGACCTCAGTGTGGGTTCGGTCATGGCCCTCAGCGGGATCGTCACGGCCGGCCTTATGAAAGCCCACTGGGCGTGGGATCTTGCACTCCTGGCAGGACTGGCTTCGGGGGCGACCATGGGCGCCCTCAACGGGCTGGGCGTGGCGCTTCTCGGCATCAACCCCTTCATAGTGACCCTGGGTACAGCCGGCATCTTTCGGGCCGTGGCCCTGATCGCTACGGATGCTCGTCCCATCTATGGCTTTCCGCTGGGCTTTCGAGCCCTGGGCTCCGGCCGCTGGGGCCCCCTGCCGTCGAGCGCCCTCATCGCCCTGGCCGCCTTCGTGTTCGGCGCCTTGGTGGTCGCATGGACCCGGTTCGGCACGAACGCGCGGGCTGTGGGGGACAATCTGGAAGCCGCCTACCGCCTGGGGGTCCCCGTGACCCGGACGCGGATCGGGATCTATACCCTCTGCAGCACCTTTGCGGCACTCGGCGGCATCATCGTCACGGCCAGGCTCAACACGGCCGAGGCCATCGCCGGAATGGGCATCGAGCTCGAGGCCATCGCCGCCGTGGTGATGGGGGGAACCAGCTTTGCGGGAGGAGAGGCGAGCGTTCCGGGGACCCTTCTCGGAGCGCTCATCATCGGTACCCTTGCAAACGGGCTCACCATCATCAACGTGCCCACCTACTACCAGCAGCTCGTGATCGGGGTGGTGTTCATGGTCGCCGTCCTGGCGGACCGCCTGCGGCGCCGAACCCAGCGAAACGCCCTGTTCGAAACGTAAACATGGAGGTGACAAGGATGCTTCGAAACGAATGGCTCTTTGGTTTGATCTTGCTCTTGGTTGTCTGGACCCTTCCCCTGTTCCCGGGGAGTGCCTCGGCTGAACCCATGACTCCCTGGGAGAAGGCCCGGGCCGCGACCTTTGCCAAGCTGGGGGAGGTGCCCAGGCCCGATGCGCCCTTGAAGATCGGCACCGTGCTGGTCACCCTGTCCAATCCCTTCTGGGTGTCCATGAAGGAGGGCTACGAGAATGCCGCCCGGGAGTTCGGCGTAACGATCGACGTCCAGGCCGCCCCTCAGGAAAACAGCGTGGCCAACCAGCTCAACATCCTGGAAAACATGGTGGCCAAGGACTACGACGCCCTGTGCGCCCACACCATCACGGCCCGGAACCTGATTCCCGCCTTTGTCAAGGCGGCTCGCAAGGGAATCCCCGTGGTGAGCGACAACCGGGTCGATCTCGCAGCAGCCCATGAGGCCGGCGCCGAGCCCATCACCCTCGGGCTGGTGGACTTCTACGGCCAGGGCAGGCTCGGGGCCGAGTACATTGCCCGGACGCTCTCCGAAAAGGGCGGAGGCAAGGTGGCGATCATCGAGGGCCTTCCCGGCGCTCCCCAGAGCGAGGCCCGAACGAGGGGGGCCAAGGACGCCTTCGAGGCCTTTCCCGATGTGGAGATGGTCTCCTCCCAGCCCGGCAACTGGGACCGGGCAAAGGCTTTCAGCGTCACGCAGAACCTGATCCAGGCCCACCCGGACCTCGCGGGCATCCAATGCGCCAACGACATCATGGCCCTGGCCGCGGTGGAGGCGATCGAGGCCGCCGGAAAGACCGGCCGGATCATGGTGGTGGGCATCGATCTGATCCCCCAGGGCAAGGAGGCCATTCGCCAGGGGCGTCTGGCCGGCTCGGTCGCGTTCAGTCCCTTTGTGATCGGGGAGACCGTGGCGCGTGCGGCCATCGCCGCAGCCCAGGGGCTGAAGATCCCCGAGGACCTCGAGGTCGTGAGCGTGCTGGCCACGAAGGACAACATCGGCCGGCTCGCGGACTGGAAGTAGGCCGGAGGCGGATCGTGGACGCGCCGCCGGCATACGGCGTCCGCATGGAAGGGATGACCAGGACCAACGGGGCCAAGAC
>JAIPEI010000236.1 GCA_021737245.1 Deltaproteobacteria bacterium
TGTGCTGGATGGCCCTGGTGTTGACCAGCCCGCGGGCATGAAACGCGATCCCGGCGCGGATGAGCTCGAGGGGTTCGCCCACCTCCGACGGCTGTGAGAAACTCCGGATCCGTGCCAGGAGACCGAGCGGATCGATGAAGCCGTACTTCCGGGCGGCTCGGCGGACAAAAAACTTCCAGGGGAACCAGCGTTTGAAAATAGACATCATGAACTCGGTCTCGGGTCGTCGCCTCGTGACGGGCCTCAGGGGGAGGCGCGTGCGCGGCCTCGCCGGCCCGTCGGTCCAGACCCAGTATGCCACCTCAGGGGAAAAGGGCCATGGGTGAAATCCGGTATTTTCCGAAGCCGGGACCATTACACCCTGTCAATGCGGAAGATACACGCTCGCCCCCATTGTCTCCCGTCCGGGCATGACCGACAATCGAAGCCTGCCCGGGCATGGCTCTCCCTGCCGGGCGGCTGTCTCCTCGAGCGGTGGACGGGGGCGGTATTACGAAAGGAGCAAAGATGAATCCCAATCAACCCCCGCAGCCCAGGGGGTTCAACAGTCCGTTCAACTGGCGCATCCTCCTGGCCGTTCTGCTGCTCTGGGTGGTCCTCGGATACTTCATGCGATCCGGAGGGGCCCAGTTCCTCGAGATCCCCTACAGCAAGTTCAAGAGCCACCTCCGGCAGGACAACATCTCCGAGGTCACGGTGGAGGGGGACAACATCCGGGGCCGCTTCAAGGAGCCCGTGGGCGCCGGGTCGGAACGGGAAGCGGACGGCACCGGGGAGTCAAGGGCGTACGACCGCTTCAAGACCGTCATGCCCTCGTTCGACGACCCTGAGCTCATGGATCTCCTGGAGGAGAAGGAGGTGACGATTCACGCCGAGTCCGGGGAACGCTCCTGGATCACCACCCTGCTCGCCGGGCTGCTTCCCTGGATCCTGATCATCGGGTTCCTGGTCTGGTCGAGCCGCAGGTTTCAACAGCGCGCCGGCGGAGCGGGGGGAATCTTCGGCTTCGGAAAGTCCAAGGCCAAGCTCTACGATCGGTCCGTGATCGACATCGGGTACGAAGATGTGGCCGGGCTTCCCAATGCCAAGAAGGAGCTCCAGGAGGTCGTGGACTACCTCAAGGAACCGGAAAAGTACAAGGCGCTCGGCGGGAAGCTTCCCAAGGGGATCCTTCTGGTGGGCCCCCCGGGAAACGGGAAGACCCTCATGGCCAGGGCCACGGCCGGGGAGGCGGACGTGCCGTTTTTCAGCATCAGCGGATCCGAGTTCATCGAGATGTTCGTGGGCGTCGGCGCCTCGCGGGTGCGGGACATGTTCAAGCAGGCCAAGAAGGACGCCCCGGCCATCATCTTCATCGACGAGCTGGACTCCATCGGGCGGGTGCGCGGCACGGGGCTCGGCGGCGGCCACGACGAGCGCGAGCAGACGCTGAACCAGATCCTCTCCGAGATGGACGGCTTCTCCCCCCAGGAGTCCGTGGTGGTGCTCGCCGCCACGAACCGCCCCGACGTCCTCGATCCCGCCCTGGTCCGTCCGGGCCGGTTCGACCGTCAGATCGCCCTGGAGCTGCCTCAGAAGAAGGCGCGCAAGGAGATCCTGGATCTCCACACGAGAAATGTGCCCCTGGACGAGGACACGGACCTGGAAACGGTGGCCGACCGCACCGTGGGGTTTTCGGGCGCGGACCTGGAGAACCTGGTGAACGAAGCGGCCCTCCTGGCGGCCCGTAAGGAAAAGAAGACCGTGGGGAACGAGGACTTCGACGAAGGCCGGGACAAGATCATCATGGGCATCGAGCGCGAGGACGTCATCAAGAAGGACGAGAAGGAGATGATCGCGTACCACGAGTCGGGCCACGCCCTCACCGCGCACTTCCTGCCGGAGGCCGATCCGCTGGAGAAGGTATCCATCATTCCCAGGGGAAGGTCCCTGGGGGCCACGGAGCAGATCCCCGAGGAGGACCGGCACAACCTGGGCCTGGCCTACCTGAAGAGTCGCATCGCCGTGATGCTGGGCGGGAGGGCGGCCGAGAAGGTCGTGTTCAACGATCTGACCTCCGGGGCGGGCGACGACCTCAAGAACGCCACCCAGCTCGCCCAGCGGATGGTCTGCCAGTGGGGGATGAGCGAGAAGCTGGGCCCCACGGCCTTCCGCCGCGGCGAGCCCCACCCGTTCCTGGGGCGTGAGATGGCGGACCACAAGGACTACAGCGAGCACACGGCCCGGCTCATCGACGAGGAGATTCAGCGGCTCACGAGCGAGATGGAGTCCAGGTCCATGGAGATTCTTCGCGAGCACCGGAGCGAGCTCGACGCCCTGGCCCATGCGCTGCTGGAGCATGAGACCCTGAGCCGCGAGGAGATCGACGAGATCCTCCCGCCCCGGAGGGAGGGGGAGGGAGGCGGCTCGGAGTCCGAGCAGGCCGCGTCCTCAACTCAGGGGGTGTCCTCCTCGAACTGATCCAGAAACCGCCCGTATCCCTCCTCCTCGAGGTCCTCCTTGGGAATGAAACGCAGGGCGGCGGAGTTCATGCAGTAGCGAAGACCCGTGGGGGGAGGACCGTCCGGGAACACGTGTCCCAGGTGGGAGTCCGCGTGCCTGCTGCGCACCTCGGTGCGCACGCTGAACAGGCTTCGATCTTCCTTTTCCACGATGTTCCCGGGCACCATGGGCCTGGTGAAGCTGGGCCAGCCGGTGCCCGACTCGAACTTGTCCCTGGAGCTGAACAGGGGTTCGCCCGACACGATGTCCACGTAGATCCCTTCCCGCTTGTTGTCCCAGTACGCATTATTGAAGGGGGGCTCGGTTCCGTCCTTCCGGGTGACCTCGTACTGCAGGTCGGTCAGCATGCGGCGGATCTCCTCTTCGCTCGGCCGCGTGTACTCCCCGCTGCTCTCCCGGGAAGCGGGGGGCGGAAGCTCCTTTTCCCAGGCCTTTTCCAGGAACTGGTCCCGGCCCGAGTTCCACCGGTAGAACTTGTACTTGATGGCGTGTTCCTTGTAGTAGTCCTGATGGTAGTCCTCCGCCCGAAAGAACGGACCGGCCTCCAGGATCGGCGTCACGATGGGCTTTTCGAACCGACCCGACGCCTCGAGGGCCTTCTTCGATGCCTCGGCAAGCCTCTTCTGCTCATCGTCATGGTAGAAGATGGCCGTCCGATACTGGGCCCCCCGATCCACGAACTGCCCCCCGGGGTCGGTGGGGTCCACGTGACGCCAGAACACGTCGAGCAGCTCATCGTAACTGATCCTGGAAGGATCGTAGAGTACCTGCACGGCCTCCAGGTGTCCGGTGTCTCCGGAGGACACCTGTTCGTAGGTAGGATCCTCCACGCTTCCTCCGGTGTAGCCCGAAACCGCTTCGATCACGCCGTCCACCTTTTCGAGGTCGGCCTCCACGCACCAGAAGCATCCTCCGGCGAAGGTGGCCTGTCGTGTCTCGCTGCTCTTTTCGGTCATGGGTGTTTCCTTTCCTGACGCATTGCAAATCGTTCCTGTCACCGGTATCGCCGCAACACCGATCCATGCGGCGACAAACCATAATACCGCCAACCGTGTGATGGGTACCATCATGAGCTCCTTCCCGTCTGCCGGACAATCACCCCAGGGGGACTGCCCGTAGATCCCGGCATATGGAGAAAGATAAGAACGTTTCCGGAAAAGTCAGCAGTGGGATGAAAGACGCAGGTCAACGGCGGGATCAAAGGGGTGGAAGACCGAGAAGAGGGTGGACGCCTGAACAAAAAAAACGCGCCGCCCTGAAAAGGCGGCGCGTCCGTTGGTTGGCTTTTTCGGCGTCCTAGACGACGGTTACGTTCGTCGCAGCCGGGCCTTTCTGCCCTTGCTCGATGTCAAAGGTCACCCGGTCCCCGTCGTTCAGCGTACGAAAGCCGTTTCCCGTGATGCCCGAGTAATGCACGAAGACATCCGGTCCGTCTTCCTGTTCAATAAAGCCATAGCCTTTGCTTTCATTGAACCACTTCACTGTTCCACTTGCCATGTTGCCACCCTCCTTTCTTCAAGAACTCACGTTTCAAACTCTCGGGCGGCCACTCTTGACAAATGGTGCAGACCCTCAGAATGAAACCGGCTTCCCACCCGGGGAAGCCCTTACGTGGAGTCTTAACAATACGCACTTTTCATCCGGATGCAAGGAAAAAACGAAATCAGCACCATATATTTTCGGTGTCTTCCCTGAAAAATGCACTCAACGCCCTGCTTTCGGAGCCCAGGGTTGGGAAAGGCCATTGATTCGATCCGGGCGGCTGGGATACCATACTGTCTCCGGCGGCCTGCGGATGAGTCATGGAACGCGAAAGGAGTGGAGTGTGAACACGACGCTGGAGGAAAGGAACGACGAGCTCAGGCGGTGGGGCGGAGCCCTGGCCGGTCCCGTGGATATCGGGCTGGTCCGGTCGACCGACCGCAGAACGGAGCCTTTTGCGGCGTTCTGCGAGGCGCTCCACCGGGCCGTCCCGGCCGTGGGCGTCTACGAGGAGGAGGCGGAAGGGGACAGGCTTCCCGCCATCCGAATCGGGGATTCCTGGACGTTTCACATGGTGCCCGAGGCAAAAGAGCTGGCCCCCTTTCTGGATCTCCTCGCACGGGTGGCGGCCGGCGATCCGGGTCTCCCGGCGGGTCTGGCCGAGAAGCTCCGGGCCGTAAACGTCCCTTCCCTGATCGACCTCTACGTAACCACCCAATGCCCCAACTGTCCCGCGGTAATGAACCGGATCGCTTCGTTTCCCCTGGTCAACGCCCGCATTGCGCTGCGGATCGTCGACGGCCTGCTTTTCCCGGAAATGGCACGGAAGCAGGCGGTCCGGGCGGTGCCCACGGTCCTGCTGTCCGACGGCATTCGTTTCACCGGCCAGGTGCGAGCCGAGGAGGTGGCCGACGGCCTCCTCAACGGGGATCCGGCGCAAATGGGCGCCGAGGCCTTTGCTCGAATGATCCACGCAGGAGACGCCGAGGGTCTCGCCGGCATGATGATCGAGCGCGGGCAGGTGTTCCCGGGCGTCCTGGACCTGGTGGCCGGCGACCTGTTTTCGCTTCGGCTGGGGGCCATGGTGGCCATGGAGACGATTGGGGAGCAAGCCCCGGAGCTGGCCCTGAAGGCCCTGGAACCGCTTTGGAATCGAATGGAGGGAGCGGATTTGTCCGCCAGGGGAGACATCGCCTACCTGATCGGGGAGCTGGGGGATGAGAGCTGGAGACCCCGCCTCGAGACGCTTCTCACTCAAACCCCGGAGCCCGAGCTACAGGATGCGATCCGGGATGCCTTGGAAAGCCTGGAGGCGGGCGGCGGAGGAGGACATTGATACGAGCAAGACTCTGGTTCCGTTGTGCGGCCGTACACGATCCGGTGACACCCTGCATTGTACAGCCGGCTGTGATCGGGTGGAAGGCCAAGGAGCGGAACGTGGACCTGACCATCGAACGGCCCTTCAAGGGGGACGAGCTCGTCCTGCGCATGAAGGGGTGGGTCACGGTGGATCCGAAAAAGGCGGTGGAAACGGTCCAACGTCACGGGTTCCTCAAGGTGCTCGACGACGAAGACCTGGTGGTGGAGCTGGAAAGCGAAGATGATTTTTCCCGGCTGGCGGAGGATCTGGAAGAGGCCTTCGGAGACCAGCTCCACGTGGAACGCATCTGATCGAGGCACGTTTCCTGCGAACGGTGCCCGGCAGAGCGCGGGCCGGGCGGGGGACCCCTCTGGAGGCCGGGCTCATGGACGAGTGGGATGTGGTGGAGCTCCCCATCGACGGGAGCCTCGACCTTCACACCTTCGCGCCGAAGGAGGCCGCATCGGTGGTGCGGGACTACCTGGAGGCCTGCGATGAGAAGGGGATCCGGGAGGTGAGGATCATCCACGGAAAGGGCCGGGGCGTGCTCCGGCGTACGGTCCACGCCGTCCTGGAGGACCACCCTCTGGTCGCAGAGTACCGGCTGGACAGCGGTGCGGGCGGCTGGGGAGCGACCCTCGTCCGCCTTCGCCCGTGAAGCCCGCCATCCTGTCGGCCGGCCCCGTCCG
>JAIPEI010000237.1 GCA_021737245.1 Deltaproteobacteria bacterium
TGCTCAGGGGGGAGGCCCGTGCGCGGGGCCCGTTCCGGGTCAACGGGATGGAGATCCCCAAGCGGTTCATCATCGCCCTCCTGGAGCGCGTGTCGCCCGGGAACGGGTTCGTCTCCGTCCGGGACGTGGACCAGATGGAGACCCTGACGAGCATCCGGGTGGAGGAGGGCCGGCGGGAGGACCTCCAGAAGGTCATGGACCTGTTCCCGGTCCGGCTCTCCAGGCACACCGTGCGGCAGATGATGGTCTCCAGGGACGTGGCCTACCAGTATTTGCCCTTTGTGGAGGAGCTGGACCCGGTGGGGCACGTGAACACCTGGATCGGGCAGTTCCACCAGGGGCTGCTGGAGCGCATGTACCGCAACCGGGTCATCTTCCTGCTGAACATGACCTGTCCCGTCTACTGCCGGTTCTGCTTCCGCAAGCACAAGGAGTCGAGGAACGAAGTCTCTCCCACGCCCGACGAGGTGAGGGAGGCCGTGGCCTACGTGGACGCCTCGCCCACCATCAAGGAGATCGTCATCACGGGCGGGGATCCCTTCCTCAACCGGAAGAACATGGAGGCCGCGATCGATGGGCTGGGGCGGGTGCCCCACGTCCAGACCCTGCGGCTCGCCACCCGGTCCATCGCCTACTACCCCCACCTCTTCCTGGCCGACGACGGGGCCTGGCTCAGCTACCTGAAGCGGAAGAACCTGGAGCTGGAGGAGAAGGGAAAGCGGATCGAGGTGGCCACTCATTTCATTCACCCGGACGAGGTGTCTCCGGAAAGCCTGGAGATCATCTCGGAGCTGGTCAAGAGCGGCATCCAGGTCTACGTACAGACCCCCTTCCTCAACGACTGCAACGATCTGGGCCCGGAGCTGGTGGAGCTCTTCAGCAGCCTGAGGGGCGCCGGGGCGGAGATGCACTACATCTACATCCCCTGCAGCCCGATCCACGGAAACAGCGTCTACTGGGCCCCGCTCTCCAAGGGGATCGAGGCGGGGGCCTTTCTGCGGGCCCACTTGTCGGACCGCGCCATCCCCCGGATCTGCACGGCCACGCCCATCGGAAAGCTGGACTGGAACAGCAGCGGCTGGGCCGTGGCGGAGGACCCGGAGAACGACCACTTCCTCTGGCTGCGCTCCCCGTACACGCCGGACTTCTTCAAGGCGTTCGCCCCGGTGGCCAACGAGCTGGACAACGTCCGGGTCAACGAGGAGGGCACCATCGACGTCCGGTACATGGCCCAGATCGGCGACGAGACGCTCCTGGTCGGGGCCAGGGAAGCCAGGACGCCCCGCACCTGCGTCTCCGACCTCGATCTCCTGCAGGCCGTGCGCGCGGCGGGCCTGGAGGACCAGAGGTTTGCCCGGCCGGTGGTCGCCTCCGGGGAGGAGGGGATCGTTCGGGTCCACGAGACCCGCGTGGAGCTGGACGCGGATCAGTGGCAGGGGGGGATCGACTACCTCCGAAGGAACGAGAAGGTCACGGACGTGGTCGTCGCCGCAGAGCGGGACGGGGTCGACTGCCTGAAGGAGATCCTTGAGATCGTCAAGCGCTTGCAGGACCTTCCTCACGTAAACACACTGCGGGTTCGAAGCCTCGCCTTCGCCGCAAACCCCGGATCCTACACCCCGGGGGTGATCCGGGACCTGGCCGAGCTGAACCGGCTGACCGTCACGCGTCCCCTCCGGCTGGAAGTTGAGACGGTCTTCCTGCACAGCGGTGAGTTCATCGACGAGCACAAAAGGATCGCGGCCCTTCTCCGGAGAAAAGGCATCTCGGTCTACGTGAACACTCCATTGATCGCGGGGGGCAACGACACCCCGGACGAGATTCAGCAGGTGGCCTACCGTTGCAGGGAGGCGGGCGTGGAGTTCCATCACGTCTACGTGGCGGGCCATGCCCTGCAGACCGGGCGGAACGGGATGCACCCCGTGGATGTCGACGACGTGCTGGACATCGCCACCAGGGTGAGGCGGGACGGCAGCGGCCGGGAGATCCCGGCGTACATCCTCCTCACGGACCTGGGCGAGGTGGACTTCGGGCTATCGTCCCGGCTGGCGGCGCGGGACGGCGGTCTCTTGGCCCGCAGGCTTCCCTACGACCTGGCCTACTTCCGGGCCATGGACCCCGGTTACACCTGGCCGGAAGGCGTGGCCACGGATGAGGACGGCCGGCCCATGGTGCCGGTTCCCGGTCTGATCTCACGGACCGGATTCATGGTGTCCTGATTCGAGGGCACCGTCCTCTCGTGATCGTTCCGGCCCCTTCACCTCCGTGGAGGGGCTTGCTTGTTTCAGGGGGGGACACCCCCCGGCTGCTGGAGAAAAGGAGGGAATCCCATGAAGCCGGAGACGTACATCGACCTGGAGAGCCGATATGGAGCCTACAACTACAAGCCGCTCGACGTGGTCCTTCAACGCGGGGAAGGGATCTGGGTCTGGGACGTGGACGGCAAGCGGTACATGGACTGCCTCTCCTCCTACTCCGCGGTGAACCAGGGACACTGCCACCCCCGGATCCTCCAGGCCCTGATCGACCAGGCCCGCAAGCTCACCCTGACCTCCCGGGCCTTTCGAAACGACCAGCTCGGCCCCTTCTACGAGGAGCTGTGCCGCCTCACCAACTCCCACAAGGTGCTCCCCATGAACAGCGGGGCCGAGGCCGTGGAGACCGTGATCAAGGCCGTCAGGAAGTGGGGGTACAAGGTCAAGGGCGTTCCGGACGACCAGGCCGAGGTGATCGTGTGCGACGGGAACTTCCACGGTCGAACCATCACCATCGTGGGGTTCAGCACGGATCCCCAGACCCGCGAAGGGTTCGGCCCCTTCACACCGGGGTTCAAGGTGATCCCATACGGTGACGCCCGGGCTTTGGAGGAGGCCGTCAACCCCAACACCGTGGCGTTTCTGGCCGAGCCCATCCAGGGAGAGGCCGGCGTGATCATCCCGCCCGCGGGTTACCTGAAGGAGGTGCGGGAGATCTGCTCGCACCACGGCGTAGCTTTGGTCCTGGACGAGATCCAGACGGGGCTGGGCCGCACCGGACGCATGCTGGCCGAGGAGCACGAGGGGATCGAGGCGGATGTGACCCTCATCGGCAAGGCCCTCTCCGGGGGGTTCTACCCGGTCTCCGCAGTCCTCTCCAACACGGAGATCCTGGGTGTGATCCAGCCGGGCGAGCACGGCAGCACCTTCGGCGGCAACCCTCTGGCCTGTGCGGTGGCCCGGGCCGCCCTCATGGTGCTCGTCGAGGAGGGGATGATCGACAACGCAGAGACCATGGGCGGGTACTTTCTCGAAGGGCTCAAGCGGATTCAGAGCTCACTGATCAGGGAGGTCCGGGGCAAGGGCCTCCTGATCGGGGTGGAGCTCCTTCCCGAGGCGGGCGGCGCCAGGCGGTTCTGCGAGCAGCTGAAGGAGAAGGGGCTCCTGTGCAAGGAGACCCACGAGAACACACTCCGGTTCGCCCCGCCCCTGCCCATCGGGAAAGAGGACATCGACTGGGCCCTGGAACGGATCGAGGCGGTGTTCGCCGGGACGTAACCGCTCCGGAAAAGTCCGGGATCGGCAGCCATGAAGCTGGATCTCTCTCGAGTCACCGCCCGCGGGGCCGGCCTTCTCACGGTGGACCTCCACGCCGCCGGGGAGCCGCTGCGCCTGGTGGTCGGGGGGCTGCCCCCCATGCCCGGCCGCACCATGCAGGACAAGCGAACCCACCTCAGCGAGCATCTGGACCGGGTCCGCCTGCTCCTGACCCGGGAGCCCAGGGGCCACCGGGACATGTTTGCGGCCGCGGTCACCGAGCCCGTGAGCGACGGAGCCGCGTTCGGGCTCGTGTTCATGGACGCGCGCCGCTATCCCTACATGTGCGGCCACGGCGTCATGGCCGCGGTCACGGCGTTTGTCGAGCTGGGCTGGGCGCGGGCCGACGGGGACCCGCCGGTCGTCGGGGTGGATACGCCCGCGGGAATGGTGAAGGCCTTTCCCCGCATTCGAAAGGATGAGACGGGCGTCGCCCGCGTGGAGTCCGTGGCCGTGGAGATGGGGCCGGCCTTCGTGCTCGAGCAGGAGCGGGAGCTGGCCGTCCCGGGGTATGGAAGCATCCCGGTGGACGTGGTCTTTGCCGGCGGGTTCTTCGTGCTGGCGTCGATTGAGCGGCTCGGCGCGGCGGTCTCCCCGGATCGATCCTCAGAGTTGGCCCGGCTGGGCATGTCGCTCATCGAGGCGGGGAACCGGCGGCTTCGGGTCAGGCATCCCGAGCGGGATGACATCCGCACCGTGGACGTGGCCGCCATCTACGATCCCGCCGGCCACGGTGAGCATCGGGGCCGCGGATGCGTGGTCCTGGGAGAGGGGCATGTGGACCGTTCGCCGTGCGGTACCGGGACCTCGGCCAAGATGGCCCTGCTGCATCGCCGGGGGGAGCTCCCTGTCGGCCGGGTGTTCGAGAACGCCGGGCTCACCAACATCCCATTCCAAGGGCGGATCGTCCGCGAAACCGAGGTGGGAGGCATCCCGGCTGTGGTCCCGGAGATCCGGGGATCGGCCTGGATCACCGGGTTTCACAGGTTCGTGACCTCCCCGGACGATCCCTTTCCCGAAGGATTCCTGGTGTGACATGAACCTTCAAAGGCCGTTTCGCAGGCTCACCGACGAGGACTGTCAAAAGCTCCACGAGGCCGGCTGCCGCATCCTGGAGCGTACCGGCGTCCGGCTTCACCACCCGCCTGCGGTCCGGCTCCTCGAGGAGGCCGGGGCACGCGTGTCCGAGGAGAACCGCGTGCGCATCCCGCCGGACCTGGTGGAGCGGGCCCTCGAGACCGCCCCTTCCACGGTCACCCTGTACGATCGAAAGGGAGAGCCGGTGCTGGAGGCGGGCGGCTTTCGCAGCTTTTTCGGCACCGGGTCGGACTGCCTGAACGTGCTCGACCATCGAACGGGGAAGCGCCGCAGGGCAGGAATTCGAGACGTGATCGAGGGCGTGACCCTCTGCGATGCTTTGGAGAACGTGGACTTTGTCATGTCCATGTTTCTCCCCTCGGACGTCCCGCGCATGGTCGCAGACCGCTTCGAGATGCAGGCCATGCTGGAGCACACGACCAAGCCCCTGGTGTTCGTGACCACGGACCTGGCCGGCTGCGAGGACGCCGTGGCCATGGCCGGGGCCGTGGCCGGCGGGGAGGACGCCCTGCGGGAGCGGCCCCTGGCGGCCTGCTACATCAACGTGACCAACGGGCTCCAGCACAACCGGGAGGCCCTCGAGAAGCTTTTGTTCCTTTCGAGCAGGAATCTTCCTGCCACCTACGTTCCGGTCTCCCTGGGCGGCGCGAGTGCGCCCATAACCCTCGCAGGCGGCATGGCGCTATGGAACGCCGGCTGCCTTGCCGGGCTCGTGATCGGGCAGCTGAACCGGCCGGGCTCTCCCTTCATCACCACGGGCTGGGGTGCGAGCGCCCTGGACATGCGGACCGGGCTGAGCCCCTACGTGGAGCCGGAGAAGCAGTTCATGGCCCAGGATCTGGCCCACTTCTACAACCTGCCCATGTTCGCGTTCGGCGGCATCTCCGACGCCAAGCAGGTGGACGGTCAGGCCGGGGCCGAGGCGGCCCTGACCCTTCTGGCAAACGCACAGGCCGGGAGCCACCTGGTGCACGACATGGGCTATCTGGAGTCCGGCCTCACCGGGTCCCTGGCCCAGCTGGTGGTTTGCGACGAGCTGGTGAGCTGGGTGCGGTCGGCCCTTGCGCCGGTGGAGATCACGGAGGAGACCCTGGCCCTGGACGTGATCGACGAGATCGGTCCCGACGGCCAGCATCTGGACAGCCTGCACACCCTCCGCCACTACCGGGACCGGTGGTACCCGCAGATCCTGGACCGGCAGGGGTACGAGACCTGGGCCGCCCGCGGCGGCAGGGATCTGGGCCGGGTCGCCGCGGAGCGGGCGGAAGCCCTGTTGAAGGAGCACCGGCCCGAGCCCCTCGCCGGGGAGATCCGAAAGCGC
>JAIPEI010000238.1 GCA_021737245.1 Deltaproteobacteria bacterium
GGTTTTGAGCCTCGTATCTCCCCATTTCATCCGCCTGCGCACGCTGGTTCCCAAGGTGAACACCCTCCTGCTCCACCAGATCCGAAAGGGGCGCTTCCAGCTGCTGGGGCCCCACGGCGTGCTGCGGGAAACCCGCATGCTCGTGGAGGGGCTGGACTGCACGAGCACGCTGGCGAGCGACCACTACACCAACTACATCAGCCTGGAAGGGCGGCTTCCCCGGGACAGGGGCCGGCTCCTGGAGCAGGTGGACCGGGCCCTGCGTGTGGACGAGGCCTGCTATCGGCCGCAGTTCGTGGGCACGGCCTGAGCCGGGAAGGGCCTGCCGGCTCACCGGGGGCCCGAGGCGTATGCGGAAGTCCAACCCCGTGCATGATTGTGCACGCCGAGGGGCCGCGGTTTGGAGAGGGATGGAGGGCGATTGAGTCCGTAAGCCCTTAGAATTACGTGAACATGACGATTCTCGACGCATCCATGTCCGATCGGTACGCTCCTTGCTTCACTTGAGAGTCGACCTCGGCCCGGGATGCACCGGTACTGCATTGAAGGAAAGACCGGAGCCTCGGGGAAGACCGAACTCAAGGGCAGCCCCCGCGACCCGGCGGCCCGTGAGGCGGGCTTTCAGAGAAACCGGGCCGGTGCCTGCGGTCGGGGTCGCGCATCGGGAAGAGCAGGCCTCCATGGGAGGTCCCGTGCCCCGGCTCTTCCCAGTGCATGCAGAGGAGGGCCCCGCAGACATGCGGGGCCCTTCGTCCCTCTCCGCATTTCGATCGAACCGCACCTCCGCCTCCCGAGATAAGATCCGCCCCATGATGGACGGTAAAACCGGTTGAATGTGTATCGATCCCGGTCCATAATGAGCCCCCGGCGGACAGCAATGGACCCGACAGCCGGACGAGGCGACCATGGGATCCCGACACGGCGAAAAGGAAAATGACCGGCCGAGCAGAATCGGAGCGTACCTGCCCTGCGGAGAAGAAACCCTGAAGCGTGGTCTGGAGCTTCAAAAGGAGCTGGCCTTCAAGGGGGAGATCCGCCGGCTGGGCGACATCCTGCACGACGCCGGCCTGGTGGACTCGGAAGACCTGGAAACGGGCATATCCCGACAGCGGCTGGACCGCCTTCGCGGCTGCCGGCTGTTCAAAGGCTTGAGCACCGGAGAGCTGGACCGGCTGAGCACCCTCGTCTCCGAGGCGAGCTTGGAGCCGGACGATCACCTCATCTATCAGGGGGAGCCGAGCGACCGCCTCTTTCTTCTGGTGGAGGGATCGGTCCGGGTCTACCGGCGGGGCGAGTATGGAGAGGAGATCGAGCTCCAGGACGTGGAGCCCGGAGAGTGCATCGGAGAGATGGGGTACTTCTCCGAAGGCACGCGCTCGGCCTCGGTACGCGCCCTGGAGCTGTCCCAGCTCCTCGAGCTCCGGTACGAGGACCTGGAGCATGCCGTCAACAAGGACCCCAGCCTGGCCCGGAACTTCCTGGACACCGTCACCCGGCGGCTTCGCAGGACCAACATCCGCTTTCAGGAGACCGTTGAACGCAGCACCGCAGTGGAGCGGTCCCTGGAGAGCCTTCGGAGCTTCCTGGACCTCTCGGACATCCTCCTGGTGCGGTCGGGCATCGAGGGGCTGATCCTGCGGGTCGTCCGCATGGCAAGCGAGGTGATGGGGGCGGAGAGGGCCTCGCTCTTTCTCCTGGACCGGACCGCGGGGGAGCTCTGGTCCAAGGTGGCCCAGGGGGAGGAGAGCCGGGAGATCCGCTTCCCCGTAGGGCGGGGCGTTGCAGGTTGGGCCGCCTCGCACGACGAGCTCGTGAACATTCCCGACGCGTACCGGGACCAAAGGTTCAACCCCGAGGTGGACCGGCGGACCGGTTTCCGAACCCGCTCGATCCTCGCCGGACCGGTCAAGAACCTGGAGGGGGAAAACATCGGGGTGGTCCAGGTGATCAACAAGCACCGGGGCCCCTTCAACCGGGACGACGAAACGCTGTTTCAGGCCTTCGCCTACCAGACGGCCATCGCCGTGGAGAACTTTCAGCTGTACCGGAGGATCCTCTCCGGGCACAGCAAGATGGCCATTCTCCTGGACGTGGCCAACTCCCTCGCCGGCACCCTGGACCTGGACGCGCTGATCCGGAAGATCGTGGGAAAGGTGTCGGAGATCCTGGACGCCGACCGCAGCACGCTCTTTCTTCTGGACCGGGAGACCGGGGAGCTCTGGTCCAAGGTGGCCCAGGGCGTGGAGATGACCGAGATCCGGATGCCGACCTCCGTCGGGCTGGCCGGTCACGTGGTTCGAACCGGGGAGACCGTGAACATTCCCGACGCCTATGCAGACTCCCGGTTCAACCCGGAGCAGGATCGCGAAACCGGCTATCGAACGAGGACCGTGCTCTGCGCGCCGGTCGTCAACACGAGGGGCGAGATCATCGGCGTGACCCAGGCCATGAACAAGCGGGGCGGCGTGTTCGAGCGGGAGGACGAGGAGATCCTCCGCGCCCTCTCCACGCAGATCTCCATGGCACTGGAGAACGCGCAGCTCTACGAACGAACCCGGTCCATGCGGAACTACCTCAACCGGATCCACGAGAGCATCACGAACGGCATCCTGACCCTGGACGAAGGCTTCCAGGTGGTGACGGCGAACCGCGCCGCCCGGCAGCTCTTCGAGTCCGGTCCTGAGGGGCTCCCGGGGCGCGACTTCCGTGAGGTGGCGGGACCGGGGGCGGACCGGATCCTGGATCACCTCGACCGCGTCCTCCGGACCGGGCACCCGGTGGTGGACTTCGACGTGGACCTGGCACCGGCCGGGGACAAAGCCCTTTCCGTGAACCTCAACTTCGCCCCGCTGGTGGGAGAGGAGGGGAAGGCACGCGGCCTGGTCCTGGTCTTCGAGGACATCAGCCGGGAGAAACGAATGAAGAGCACCCTGAGCCGATACATGGCCAAGGACATCGTGGAGCGGGTCCTGGAAGACCCGGCCACCGTCTGCCTCGGCGGCGTGAAGAGCAAGGCCACGGTCCTCTTCTCGGACATCAGGGGGTTCATGGGGATCGCGGAGACCATGAGCGCCGAGGAGACCGTGGCGTTCCTGAACGATTACTTCACGGCCATGGTGGAGGTGGTGTTCGACCACGGGGGCGTCCTGGACAAGTACATCGGAGACGCCATCATGGCGGTGTTCGGCGTGCCCTACACCCGGAGCGACGATGCAGAGCGGGCCGTTCGGACCGCGCTGGCCATGCGGCGGACCCTGGACGGGTTCAACCGGAAACGGATGGAGGCGGGGCAGGACCCGGTGGACATGGGCATCGGCATCTGCACCGGGGAGGTGATCTCGGGAAACGTGGGTATGGAGAAGCGGATGGACTTTACGGTCATCGGCGACGGGGTGAACGTCTCGTCGCGTCTCGAGAGCGCCAACAAGCAGTACGGCACCCACATCCTGATCAGCGGCTCCACCCGGGAGGAGGTGAAGGAGAGCTTTGCCACCCGGCTCATGGACCACGTGGTGGTGAAAGGGCGCTCACAGCCCATCCGGATCTACGAGGTGCTGGGCGAGCAGGGGGAATCCCCAGACCATGACGTCGTACCCTTTCGCAGGGGTCTCGACTGCTACCGGGCGCGCGACTTCCGGGAGGCGCTCCGTCACTTCGAGCAGGGGGCCCCGTTCGATCCGGCCTGCCGGCCGTTCGTCGAGCGGTGCCGGGTCTTTCTCGAGGACCCGCCCCCGCCCGAGTGGGACGGGGTGTGGCACTCGAAGGAAAAGTAGGCCCCGTCACCCCCGTTCGGAAGGCGATCAGATGCTTTTGGGCACGACCGTCAACACCCTCGCCATCGTCGCAGGCAGCCTCGTCGGCCTGTTCTTCCGACGTTTCATACCGAGCAAGCAGTCGAACACCATGATCCAGGCTGTGGCCTTCGCCATCATCCTGATGGGGCTGAAGATGGCCTGGGAGACGGAGGCGTTCATTCTCATGATCTGCAGCCTGGCGTTCGGGAGCGGCTTCGGGGGAATGATCGGCATCGAGGACCGCCTGGAGGGGCTGGCGAACCGCCTCCAGAAGCGGTTCGTCGCATCGGGAGAAGGGATGTCCAAGGCGTTCGTGTTCACGAGCCTTCTCTACTGTGTGGGCTCCCTGGCCATCATGGGGGCCCTGGAAAGCGGTCTCCAGGGAAACCATGACATTCTCTTCGCCAAGTCGGTGCTCGACGGCCTGGGTTCGATCCTCTTCGCCGCCACCATGGGCGTGGGCGTGCTGTTCTCCGCGGTGCCGGTCTTTCTCTACCAGGGGGGGATCGCGGTGACCGCCTCCTTTGCAACCCACCTGCTGACGCCCGAGGTGATCTCCCAGATCTCGGCTGTGGGCGGGCTGCTCATCGTGGGCATGGGCTTCAACATGCTTGGCGCGGCCAAAATCAAGGTGGGGGACATGCTGCCCGCCGTGTTCATTCCCTTCCTGGTCCACATCGCTCAGGAGACCTTCGCCCTGGTCTTCTGAGAGGCGGGTTCCTCCAGGCCATCCAACCGGGTGTCTAAATGAACGGACATCTTGACGTGCTAACAACACGTTGGAGCGTCCTCGCTCGCCCCTGGAATGCTCTTTCCCCGGGGATGGCCTGGAGGACGGATCCCCGACGGGGATCAGCGCCGGAAAAAGGGGTTGGCCGTACGTTCCCGTCCGATGGTGGTGACCGGTCCATGACCGGGGTAGATCCGGAGGTCGTCGCCCAGCGGAAAGATCTTCTCCCGGACCCCCCGCACCAGCAGGTCGTGGCTCCCGCCGGGAAAGTCGGTCCGGCCGACCGACCCGGCAAAGAGGGTGTCCCCGGTGAACACGGCGCCCGGAGCCGCGAAGCAGACCCCGCCGGGGGAGTGTCCCGGGGTGTGGAGGACCCGGATGCGGTAGGTGCCGACCTGCAGCTCCATGCCGTCCTGGAGGCGGCTCTCGACTCCGGCACCGGCCCCGGGCGCGTCCAGCGGGTGGGCCCAGATCGGGGCCGCGGTGATCCGTTTCAGCTCGGCCGCCGCGCCGGTGTGGTCCATATGGCCGTGGGTGAGAAGGATGTACCGGATGGCGAGGCCGTGCCGGGAGATTTCGTGGACGATGCGGACGGCCTCGTCACCGGGATCGATCACCACGCCCCGGCGGGTCTTCCCGCACCCCAGCACGTAGCAGTTGGCCTGAAGCGCACCGACTGTGATCTTTCGGAGCATGAAAGGGTCTCCTTTCCATTCCGGGGCTTTCAGGAAAAGGTAACCCCGAGACCCCCGGTGTCAAGCCGGGGAGGCCTTGCCCTGCCCGCGAACCGCACTTTGGGCTTGCCCGCACGGGTGTGATGTGTGAAAAATGGATGCTTTGCAGACGACAATGCAAAACCCCCTGACGCGAAGCCAAAGGAGAAGCCCATGAGCGAAACCGCGTCGTTCCGGGAAACCCGGACCCTCTACTTTGAAAAGGCCGGTCGCAGGAACACACGGCACGTGTTGGAGGCCGCGGCCCGGCGTGCGGACGCCTTGTCCATCGAGCAGGTACTGATTCCCACGTGCAGCGGGAGGACCGTGCTCGAGGCCCTGGAGCTGCTCCCTTCGAGCCTGCGCATCGTGGCGCTCACCCATGTCACGGGATTCAAGGAGCCGGACCACCAGGAGCTCGACAACGCGGTCCGGAAGGAGCTGGAGGGCAGGGGAGTGACGGTCTACACGGGCCAGCACGCCTTCGGCGGCGTGGGCAGGGCCGTGCGGAACAAGATGTCCACCTACCAGGTGGACGAGATCATGGCCAACACCCTGCGCGTGTTCGGCCATGGGACCAAGGTGGCCGTGGAGCTGGCGCTCATGGCGGCGGATGCCGGGCTGGTGCGGACCGACCGGGACGTCATCTCCGCCGGCGGGACCATGAGCGGGATCGACACGGCCCTGGTTCTGCGTCCGGCCAACAGCTTCCGCTTTTTCGACCTGAAGGTCCGCGAACTGATCTGCAAGCCG
>JAIPEI010000239.1 GCA_021737245.1 Deltaproteobacteria bacterium
GGAACAGGCCTCCCGTTGATCCGGCTGGAGCAGTACCTGCCGGTCTCCCCCCTTGCCCGGGACCTGGAAGAGATGTACGTCATCGTTCCGAAATCGGACAAGCCCCAGGCCGGCATTCTCGCATCCCGCATCCTGGACACCATGGAGACGGCCGTGGCCGTCCATGATCGGGAGCATCCGCTCCGGGGCCTTCTGGGCAGCTCCTTTCTCGAAGGCCGCATGACGCTCTTTCTGGATATGCCGGGGCTTTTGTCCCTTTTCGAACGACGGACGGACCCGGGAATGAAGACGACCCTGCAGGGGCGATCGATATGACCTCAAGGCAGTTCGTAACATTCAGAATCGACGACCACCTCGTGGGCATAGACATCCTGAAGGTGCGGGAGATCAACCGCGTGCTGGAGATCACACCGGTCCAGCATGCTCCCGCCTATGTTCGAGGGCTGGTCAATCTCCGCGGGCGGACCGTCACCATCTTCGACCTCGGGATCCGTCTCGGCCTGCCGCCGAGATCCATTACGGAAACCAGTCACAACGTCATCCTCAAGCCGGATGACGTCGGTCTCCTGGTGGACGGAATCGGAGACGTGGAGGAGGCAGCCGAAACGGCCGTTGAAGCCCCCCCGGCCAATCTCAACGGCATCGGCGCAGCCTTCATTGAATGCGTGGTCAGGCTGAAGGATGAGCTCATCCTGGTCCTTCGCCCGGAAAGGATCCTGGAGAACCCGAGGGACAAGGGAGAATTCACATGAACGGCGAGGTTTTCCGAAACATGAAACTCAGAAACAAGATCATGCTCGTGGTGGGAACGGCCGTGACCCTGTCGACCGCGGTGGTCGGAGGCCTGACGATCCAAGACACGGTCAGGAGGGCCGCGGCGGACATCAAAGCAACGGAATCCGCACAGCTCTCCCGTCTCCAAACCCAGATGCAGGACATAGTCAACGCGTCCTTCCTGACCATGGAAAACACCTACAACCGGTCGGTGACAGCGGAAGCCGTCAAGGAGCAGTACGGCCCCACGCTCCGATCCATGGTGGACATTCCCTTTGCCATGCTGCAGGCGGAGTACGACGGCCTCGAGCTTCCGGACGGTATGCGGGAGATGGTCCGGAACGCCCTGATCGAAGGAGCCAAGCTCCGAGCCATGGAAGCGATCCGGTCCATGCGTTTCGGTTCGCGGGGTTACTTCTGGATCACCGACACCTCCCCGGCCATGATCATGCACCCCGTCCTTCCGGACCTGGAAGGACAAGACATGTCAGGGTTCTCCCGCGACGGCAGGACGGTCACAGCCGAAGGCACCAAGGCCCCTCTATTCGAGGAGTTCGCCCGCATCGCACTCGAGCGTCCCGATTCCGGAGGGTTCGTGGTCTACGACTGGCCCGATCCCTTGAACAACGGACGCTGGGTGCGAAAGCTCTCCTTTGTCAGGCTGTTCGAGCCGTGGGGGTGGATCCTGGGGGCCGGCATGTTCCTGGACAAGGTGGAGGCGGACGCCCGCGAACAGGTCCAGGATTTCGTACGGGGAGTCCATTACGGCCGGGACAACCGTCTCTTTCTCCTTGACGGGGAGGGAACGCCCGTCCTTGGTGCGGCCGTGGAAGCCACGCCTCCGGGTGTTGATCTCCCCGGGGAGATGGTGGGGAATATCACCGAAAACGGCCGTGCATTCATGACATACGAAGGCGCACCCGATGAGCACGGGAACAGGGTGGAAAAAGCGGCCTATGCACGGCTCTTCAAGCCCTGGAACTGGATCATTGGAACCTCCGTCGAGCTGGACGGGATCCAGGCACGAATCGCCGCGGAGCAGCAGAATCTGCGCACCACGGTCCGACGTCAAATTTATGTCGTTTTGGGCTCCACCGTCGGAATCGTGGCTCTCGCCCTGGCGCTCGCCCTGTTCATGACCGCACGCTTTGTGGAACGCCCCCTGCACGAGACGGTCCACGGGCTCCAGAAGATCGCCCGGGGGGATCTCACCCGAAGGCTGCCGAAGGGCGGCTCGGATGAGATCGGCCAGCTGGCCGAAGGCTTCAACAAGGCCGCGGAACGCCTCCAGGAGATCTTCAAGGGTATCACCCGTACGAGCGATACCATCACCGGCGCTTCCGATGTCCTCAACGGTACATCGGAAGAGCTGGCCCTCCAGGCATCGGAAATGGGAGCCGCGTTCAGCAAGGTGGCCGACGCCACCACGAGAACGGATGCGAACATCAAGAGCATGGCCGCGGCGGCCGAGGAGGTCAGCACGCAGATCGACGCCGTCTCCTCCTCGTCGAAGGAGGTGTCGGCCGGCATGGCGGAAGGAGCCAAGGTCACCGCCGACGTGTCCGGCAATCTGAACGCAGCGGCGGAGGACGTCGAGCAGATGGCCCATTCCGTGAACAACATCGCCACGGCCATTGAACAGATGTATGCGTCCATGAACGAGGTCACCAAGAGCTCCTCCAGGGGGGCCGGCGTGTCGAGCGAAGCATCCTCGAAAGCCGCCCGGACATCCGAGCTCGTGAACAACCTGGGGGAAGCGGCCCGCGAGATCGGCGAGGTCATCGACCTCATCAACGGCATCGCCGCTCAGACCAATCTGCTCGCCCTCAACGCCACCATCGAGGCTGCGGGCGCAGGGGAGGCGGGAAAAGGATTCGCCGTCGTGGCGAACGAGGTAAAGGAGCTTGCCAGGCAGACCGCCAAGGCCACTGAAGAGATTCGCGACAAGATCAAGTCCATGCAGTCCAACACCGAGGCGTCTATTCAGGCGATCGGGGTGATCGTCGAAGTGATCCTGGAGATCAACGACATCATGGGGACCATCGCCTCGGCCGTGGAGGAGCAGACCGCAACGACAAACGAGATCTCGAAGAATATATCGGAGACGGCGTCCCGGTCCAACTCGGTGTCGGAAAACGTCCACCAGGCGGCCCTTCAGGCGACGAGCACCTCAGAGACAATGGAGGGGGCCGTCGCGCTGGAGCGCCGGGTGTCGCAAAACATCGAGGAGGTGAGCCGCGCCGCAGCGGCCATCGCACGGGACGCCGCGGAGGCTTCCCTGGGTACGGACGAGGTGAACAGCAACATCGCCCGTCTCAACGAGGCGGTGAAGGTGACCTCCCACGGATCCGAGGAGGCCAGGACCCAGGCCGGGAACCTCTCGAAGCTGGCCGGAGCGCTGCAGGCCGCCGTGCGGATGTTCAAGGTGTAACCCCTATGCATGTTGGAGGATTTCCGTTGATTCCATATGTCAAGAAGCACCTATGGATGAAGCTCATGAGCGCCCTTGTTCTCGTTCTGGTCCTGGTCATCGGGGCGATCCTTTTTTTGAGCATTCGGCACCAGAACGCCCTGATTCGAAACCAGATGCGCATCGAGTTCAACCGGCTGTCCGAATCGATCGAAGGGGGGATGGACGACGCCCTGGCCATGGGAAACAACGATGTGGTGCGCCAGCAGTTTCGCCGGCTCAGCCGGAAGCTGCCGGGAGTGGATGCGCACGTGGTCAATTACGACGGAGCGGTCTCCTTCTCCACCGATCCCGAAACCTCCGGGAAAAGCATGGGCGGATTGATACTGGACGAGGCGGCCCGCGAAGCCTTTCAAGCCGCTCTTCGAACCGGCCGCATCTCCGACGAGCCGTTTCAGGAGATCAACGAGGACGGTCCCCATCTCGTCTCCTTTCGACCGATCCTGAACGAGAAGCGATGCTTTCACTGCCACGGTGAATCCAGAAAGATCCTCGGCGGCCTGCTCCTCAAGGCCTCCACCTCCGAAGCGGCGGATGCCGTCCGGGGTGCGAGGAACACCAGCATCATGCTCGGCGCCGTGGGCCTCGGAGTCCTGATTCTGGTCACCTTTTTCATCACGAGGAGGGTCATAGAACGGCCCATAAGAAGCACGGTGGCCATGCTTCAGGACATCGCCGAGGGCGAAGGGGACCTGACCAGGCGCCTCCGGGTCGTCTCCGGAGATGAGATGGGGGAGCTCTCCGCATCGTTCAACACATTCATGGACAAGCTCCAGGATATGGTCCAGCAGATCGTCCGAAACATCGTGCAGCTCAACGGCTCATCGGAGGAGCTTTCATCCATCTCCGAGGAAATGAACGTAAAGGCCGGCGAGATGAACCACCAGTCCGGAAGCGCGGCGGACGCGGCCGGGCAGACCGCGCAGAGAATCAAGAGCATGGCGGCCGCCGCAGAGAAAGTGAGCGTGCAGGTGGCGACCGTGGCCGGCTCGTCGAATCAGGTCTCCTCGGGCATGAAGGAGGTGGGCGAAGCCACGGATCATGTTTCCGGCAACCTGGCGACCGTGGCCACGGCGGCGGAGCAGATGTCCTCCGCCGTGAACACCGTGGCGACCGCGATCGAGGAGATGTACGCCTCGCTCAACGAGGTGGCCAAGAGCTCCAGCCGGGGAGCCTCCGTCACCCAGAACGCATCGGAGAGCGCCGATCGAACCTCGACCATCGTGAACAGTCTCGGCAGCGCCGCCCAGGAGATCGGGGACGTGGTGGATCTCATCCGGGGAATCGCCGCACAGACGAACCTGCTGGCGCTGAACGCCACCATCGAGGCGGCCGGGGCCGGAGAGGCGGGAAAGGGTTTCGCCGTAGTGGCCAATGAGGTCAAGGAGCTCGCAAGACAGACGGCCAAGGCCACCGAAGACATTCGGGGGAAGGTCGAGGGGATTCAGCTGAACACGAAATCGGCCGTGGGGGCCATTGAATCCATCGTCAAAGTGATCACGGAAATCAACTCGATCATGGGAACCATCGCGTCCGCGGTGGAAGAGCAGACGGCCACGACGAACGAAATCTCCAAGAGTCTTTCCGAATCAGCATCGGCGGCGACCTCCGTATCGAAAAACGTCCATGTGGCCGCTGAACACGCATCAACCACATCAAAGCACGTCCAGATGGTGATCGATTCCGAGTTCGAGGTGACCAGGAGCCTGGAGGAGCTCTCCGGCAGCGCGCAGTCCATCGCCAAGGATGCAGGCGAGGCGGCGGCCTCGACGGACACCGTCACCAGAAGCATAGCCGGAGTCAACACGGCCTCCTCGTTTACGGCCGAACGGGCGGAAAAGGTTCACGCCTCTTCGGACCGCCTTTCAGATCTGGCCAGGGAGCTGGACACCATGGTCAAGCGGTTCATTGTTTGAAGAAACCCGAAACAGCGGGAGGTCCTCACGGCCCTCCCGCATGACGAGAGGGAAAAACACATGAACATCCTTATTGTCGACGATCAATCCACCATGCGCAGCCTCATTCGGGGGATGCTCGGGAAAATGGGCTTCACCTCCCTGGAGGAGGCCGAGGATGGAGACGTCGCCTTGAACAAGATGAAACAGGGAGCATACGACCTGGTTATATCCGATGTACATATGCCCCGGTTGAACGGGCTGGAGTTCCTGAAGCAGGCCAGAAGCATCGAGACCCTGAGACACGTTCCCTTCCTGATGGTAACGACGGAGAGCAGCAAGAGCGCTGTCCTGGAAGCCATCAAGCTCAAGGTGAACGGGTACATCGTCAAGCCGTTCACACCGGAGACCCTGCAGGACAAGCTGTCCAGAATGGGGATTTCCCCGCCGCAGGGACCGGCCGGGGATGCGCCCGAGGAAACACAACGGTCCAGGGAGGAACCGGCATGAGGCCTGAGAAACAGTTCGTGCAGCACCTGAGGAGCCGGTTTCTTGATGCGGTGAACAACCATTTGATGCAGATCCAGACGCCCAACCTCGGAGAGTACTATGAAACCAAGGAAGCCCTGATCGAGATGCTTTCCACGGAAGCCGGGTACCTCCAGCAGAAACGGGACGCCATTCTTTCGGAGATCAACGCCTACCTGTCGGGCACATGACCAGCCGGGCTGTTTGCGGGCCGGGAAGTGGATTCGTGACAGAGCACCTCAGCGTCTTGATCGTGGATGACAATCTCATCTATCGGAAGTTCCTGGGGCGTGTCATCCAGGACATCGAG
>JAIPEI010000240.1 GCA_021737245.1 Deltaproteobacteria bacterium
TCGTTGATGATGCGCACCTCCACATACCGGACTCCCGGGATTGCACCGGCGACCTCCCGGATCGTTTTCATCCTCTTTCGCCTCTCCCGCTTCAACGCCGCCGCCTGCACCATGAGGGTACCGCTACGGGCCCGCACCCGGACATCGGGAAACTGCTTTAGCATGGCCGCCCGGGCCCTGGCGGCCAGATCCAGGTCCTGCAAACAGTTGACAGAGTAAGTCATGGGGGAAAACCTGCGGTATCCCGCCGTGTCGGCAACGATTTTTACGGCTTCGCCCTGATCGATCTGGCTGAGGCTGATGACCAAATCAAAGAGAACCGGATCCGCTTCATCCAAACCGAAAGCAGCCATGGACCAGCGCCTGCGTGCTTTCTCGTATCGGCGAATCCACCTTTCCGCCTTGTCCGGCGGCTTGCCTTCCCGATCGATCACCCTTTGCACCCGCCTTTCGGGATCCGACAGGATCCGAACCCGGAGCACATGAGAAACGCCGCGCACATAGAGATGCGCGGCCAGACCATGACAGACCACATTGTCCTGGAGAAGACGACCCAGCGCGGATTCCTGAATGTAGCTCAAGCACAGGGCCCTGAGCTTGGAGGACATGCCCAGAAACGACGGGGCATCATCCAGGGCCTTGACGAGCTTGGTTTCGGCGATGTGATGTCGATCGGCGGCCTCGCTCAGAAGCTCACGTCCCAGATCAGTGTATGCCATTGCCTCGGCCGTTGCTGCGGCGATCTCCCGTCCTGTTTGATGATCGTCCGATGAGATGATGATGATGGACATGGTGTTCTCCCCTTTCCCGCAGATGTTGGCTCGCCTCCCCGCAAAAGAGGCATCACACGGAGATCTTCGGCGCCGATACCCCGGGGTGAACCTCGATGTGGTTGATCCCCTGGATTTTGCGGGTCAACGCTTCGACCTTTTCCTTCATTCTGCGAGCCATTCGATCGTCGTTCACGGTGTAGATCAAAACATTCCCGTAGTCGCAAGTCACGCGAACATCGGGATGAACCTCCACCAGCATCGCCTTGATTTGACTCGCCAGCGCCAGGTCGTCGATTTTCCGCTGGGACCGGGCCGTGGTCGCAAACGGATCGAGACGGGCGGCCCGGCAGATGAACTCCACTGCATTCGATACGGTGAACTTGCGGATGTGGACCACGATGTCGTACAGGGCGCTGTCCCAGGGATCTACCCCGTAGAGATTCCGGGTCCACTTGCGTCGTTCCTGGTCGTCCCGGAGGATGAGGCTTCGTGCCTCCTGATCGCTGCTTTCCTCGCGTTTCATCTCATCGACAACGCGGTCCTCGAGGTCCGCGATGATCCGCACCTTGAGCACATGGGGCACCCCCTTGAGCAAAACGTGCCCGGCAAGGCCGTGGTAGACGACGTTGTCCTTCTGGACGGCACGGGTGAGAGCGCTCTGATAGTAGGCGATGAAGTCCTGCTTGGCGTGACCGAGACGCTCCAGCAGGGACGGGGCGTCGTGCACAGCCTTCACCATCTTCAGCTCGGGTATGTGGTAGCGATCGCTGGCCTCGAGGATCACCTCGCGGCTCAGGCACTCGTAGCCCAGCTCCGCAGCGACCCTTTCCGCCACCTCTTTCCCCCTGCTGTAAGACCCCCGGGATATGGTAATGATGGCCATGATTGTCTCCCTCGGCAAAACCCGTCTCGGGTCAGAAACCGTAAATCAGGTAGATCGTTCCGATCATCACCGGAATGAACACGAGGCTGATCAGCAGCCCCGCCTTCATGAAGTCCGTGCTCCGATACCGACCGGGTCCCATGTAAAGGGCGTTGACCTGGTGGGTGGGAAGGATGAACGAGTTGCTGGTGGCCAAACCCACCACCAAGGCCGCCATGCGTGGATCTGCGTGGGCGGCCACGGCCATGTTCACCACCAGCGGGACCAGGAGCACCGTGGCCCCGACGTTGGAGATGACCAGGGTGAACGCGGTCGAAAGCAGGCCGATAATCGTGAACAGGACCACGGGCTCGACCGTTCCCGTGGCCGCCAGGACGGTATGGGCGATCCAGGCCGCGGTGCCGGTTTTCTGGGTGGCGATGCCCAGAGGAATCAGACCGGCGAGCAAAAAGATGGTACGCCAGTCCACGGCGCCGTATGCCTCGTCGATGCTGAGCACCCGGGTGATGATCATCCCCAGCGCTCCTGTCATCAGGCTGACGGAGAGGTGAATCTTGAAGACCAGGATCATCACCAGGGACACGCTCAACCACAGACCTGCGAAGGCGGCCTTTTCGGGACGAAGGGACTCCACGTCCACCGGCGTGTTGAACAGCAGCGACCCCTCGGCTTGCAGGAGCTGCAAACGCTTCCAGGTTCCGTGAATGAGAATGGCGTCGCCCACCCTGAGAGGGAGGTCGCCGATTTGTGCCCGGTAGGTTTCGCCTTGTCGATAGACGGCCAGCGGCGTGACCTGGAATCGGTCGGGAAGATCGATTTGCTTCAGGGTCTTCCCGTTCAGGGTTGAACGGGGGGCCACCACCGCCTCCACGGATCCGGACGCTTGCTCGTCCAGGTCGTCCTTGAAGGCGTCCAAATCCGCCTTGAGCCTCATGTCCTCGCTTTCCGCCATGCGCAGGACGTCCTCTTTGCGGCCGACAACCGCCAGAATTACATCCGAATGAATCACGGTGTCAGGGGGCGGCGAGAAAATCTTGAAATCCGGGGGTTCGACCAGGGCCACCACGTTCACCAGGTAGCGCCTCCTCAGGTCCTCGACTCGGACCGGGTCACGGTAGTGGGTGAAGTCCTCGGGTGTCTCGAGTTCATAGGCCTCCCCGATTTCCTGGATGGAATCGGCATCGCGACCGTTCGATGATTCTTCTGAGGTTTCCTTGGCGCCCTGCGGTAAGATGAACCGCCCAAAGAGCACGAAGCAGAGAATACCCGCCGTCACCAGGGCGAGCCCGACGGGGGTGACGTCGAACAGGCCGAACGGCTGCAAATCGAACGGCGCGATCAGGTCGTTGAGGAGAATCAGGGGACTCGATCCCACGAGGGTGACCGTCCCTCCAAGAATGGCGCTGAAGCCGATGGGCATAAGAAGCTTGCTGATAGGGACCTTCAGGGTCTTGCTGATCCGCTGGATGGCGGGGAGAAAAAGCGCGGCCGCACCGATGTTCTGCATGAAGCTGGATATGATGGCAATAGCGAAGGAAATGGCGATGACGATCCGCGACGGGCTGTTTCCCGCCACCTTCAGAATCGGTGCGATCAGGTTGTTGATCAAACCGGTCTTGTCGAGTCCCGCGCCGATGATGATCACGGCGATGATGCTGATCACCGCATTGCTGCTCAAACCGATGAAGGCCTCCTTGGGCGTGACCAGGTGCAGCAGGGGCAGGGAAACCATCATGAGGATGGCGACGACATCGACCCGAACCCACTCGACGACAAACAGGAACACCGCCACACCGATCATGAACATCACGAGGATCATCTCAGGATTCAAAGGCTGCATAGATTTTTACTCCGTAGGATCTTCCTGTGGTTTTCAAGCTACCTGACCTTCACATCGGGAACCTTTTGCTCCGGTTTGGCGGCAACCTCGAGCAATGGGCACTCCAGGGAATCGCTGACCTTCTCGATCCAGTGGCGTCTCTTCGGACGGTTCCTGTGAGGCAGCGTCTCGTGGCTGCCCCATATCACCGCCTGGAAAGATGGCCGCTCAGCAAGAAATTTGAACAGCTCCTGGGCCGGATCCCCGATCCGCAGTGCAACGCTCACGGAGATCCCTTTCTCGAGAAACCCGGATGAGAGCCTGCCCAGCGCTTTCCCGATCCGGTTTTCGAGCCGTAGGATCGAGTTCCTTTTTGACCCCAGGAAGGCACGATCCGCAAACGCCATCTCCACGAGCATGAGCAAGCCGACCTCGGAGTCCATGCGATGGGCCAGCTTCTGGGCGTAAGAGAGCGCCCGGCAAGAGACCTCCTCGTTTTCGAAAACCACCAGAATCCTTTGAAACATGGCCCCAGCCGTCCCTTTCAGGATCCAAAGGCGGGGCAAGACCCGTGCCATCCGGCACGAAATGGCAACAGCCTGTTTTTCATGAAGAAGTCGGTTTAGTCGCTATGTGCGTGGAGAGGACCGTCCTGTTGCAGGATTCAACAGGGCTGGAGAACGCCCCCCGGCGGAAGACGGCATGTCGATGAAGAACGATTTGTTGCAGGAACGAACAATTGCGGTGCAGATTGAAACAGATCAATCCAGGTTGTATTTCTTCATCTTCCGCCACAAGGTGGCTCGGTCGATGCCCAGGATCTCGGCGGCCCGGGTGCGCACGCCGCCGGTGATCTGAAGGATGTGCCGGATGTAGTCCTTTTCCAGTTCCTCCAGGTTCAGGTGCCCCCGGTCCGGCCTTTCAAAGGAATAGATCTCCACCTCGGACAGATCAGAGGGCAGGTCGCTGGTCTGAATGACATCGCCTCGGCACATGGCCACCGCCCGCTCGAGGATGTTCTCGAGTTCTCTGACGTTTCCGGGAAAGGCGTAGTTTTCCAGAAGTCTCATGGCCTCGCGTGAAACGGTCTTGATTGGCTTGCGGGCTGATTTGCTGCATTTGTGCAGAATATGGTACGCCAGAAGCGGGATGTCCTGGCAGCGCTCGGCGAGTCGCGGCAAGTTGATGTTGATCACATTGAGCCGGAAGAAAAGATCCTGGCGGAAGACTTGCTCCCGGACCGCGGCCTTGAGGTCCTTGGCCGTCGCGGCGATGAATCTCACATCCAAGGCGACGGGCCGGGTCCCACCGACCGGGATCACCTCTCGCTCCTGAATGACCCTCAGGAGCTTGATCTGCATGGAAAGGGGCATGTCTCCGATCTCATCCAGGAAAAGCGTGCCCCTGTTCGCCGCTGTGAGGAGGCCGGGTTTACGGCTGGTCGCTCCGGTGAACGCTTCCTTTTCGTGTCCGAAGAGCTCATTGGCGATGAGGTCCTCGGTGAAAGCCCCGCAGTTGAATGCGACAAAAGGCCCGGAGTGTCGACCGCTGAGGGCATGTATGGCTCGGGCCGCCAGCTCCTTGCCCGTGCCGGAATCTCCCGTGATGAGGACGCTGCATTCCGTGGGAGCGATCTGGCGAATCAACTCACCGACCCGAACCATCTTGGGACTTCGACCGATGATCACCGGGCCGATGCCACCGGAAACCTTGCGTTCCTCCTGTCGGAGGCAGTCGTCCCTCAAGGCTTTTTCTCTCAGGGCCTGTCTGACCAGACTCCGGATCCTGTCGGGGGTGAAAGGCTTTTCGAGGTAGTGGTAGGCCCCGGACTTGGTTGCTTCGACTGCCCCGTCCAGGGATGCGTACCCCGTGATGAGAATGACCCCGACGCCGGGAACGAGGCGGTTGATTCGTTCGAGGAGGGCCAACCCGTCCATTTGAGGCATCTTGACGTCGCTGATCACAAGATCACAGGACTCTCCTTCGAGACGCTCGAGCGCCCGGACCGGACTGCTGAAGGTCGAGACCCGGCAACCGTCCTTCTCGAGGACACGTCGCAGGTTTTTCAAGGCCAGGGGGTCGTCGTCGATCACAACGATCCGTCTCGGAAGCGCTTCAAAACCCTGTGGTGTTTCAGGCCCTGTCAAAAGACTCAATCCCCGGTTACTGCGCCTCCTCTACATGAGACCGACACGGTCGGACACCGGGGCCCGTTAGAGGTAGGCTGGATTCAACTCCATTGGCAATGGACAATTCCCGGCAAATAACGGCAGCTTTGTAAAGAAGGCGTGCAAGCGCTCCTCCAGAAACCACACCGGAGGCGGAGCCGGGAAAGGGCAGAGCAACCCTAGCGACTTTCAACGGCGCGGTCTACGATGTCCTGGATGCGCTTTCGGATCTCCCCGGGGAGCGGCTCGGGCCGGTGCTCCTTCAGCAGGGCCTCCGCCCGTTCCGCGGCGACCCGGCCCAGGTCCC
>JAIPEI010000241.1 GCA_021737245.1 Deltaproteobacteria bacterium
CCTGGCCCGCGCGCTCATGCTCTGGCTCACCTTTCTGGGCGCCTCCCTCATCGCCCGCAAGAACCGGCACATCCGCATCGACGTGGCCTCGGCCGTGCTGCCGGAAAAATGGATGCCCCTGCGCGAGTCCGTGCTCGCATTCGCCACGGCGCTCATCTGCTGCATCATGTGCGCGGCCGCGGTTCTCATGGTGCGCATGGAGTGGCGGTTCGGAGGCGCCCTCTTCCTGGACGTGCCCACCTGGGCGGTCCAGATCATCATCCCCCTGGGATTCCTCCTCCTGGCGTTCCGCTTCCTCCTGATCGCCCTGGAGCCTTTCCAGCCCGGGACCGGGAGGTGAGCCTGTGATCACCGCTCTGGCCGCCCTCATCATCCTCCTCATCGTGTTCGGCCTGCCCGTGTTCGCCGGAATCACGGCCGCGGCCATGCTCGGCCTCTACACGAGCGGGGTGGACCTCTCGGCCGTGGCCATCGAGATGTTCCGCCTGGCCAACGCCCCGGTGCTCCTGGCCATCCCCCTGTTCACCTTTGCGGGCTACCTTCTGAGCGAGGGCGGAACCTCCAGGCGGCTGGTCCGGTTCTCCCGATCGCTCCTCGGCTGGCTCCCCGGCGGCCTGGGCGTGGTGGCCCTGGTCTCCTGCGCCTTTTTCACGGCCATTACCGGTGCCACCGGGGTCACCATCATCGCACTGGGCGGGCTCCTCCTGCCCGCGCTCATGTCCGAGCGCTACACCGAGCGCTTCTCCCTGGGGCTCATGACCACTTCGGGAAGCCTGGGCCTTCATTTCCCGCCCAGCCTCCCCCTGATCCTGTTCGGGTTCGTGTCCGGCGCCTCCATCGAGACCCTGTTCGCGGCCGGCCTCATCCCCGGGGCCATCATGGTGGGGATCCTGTGCCTCTTCTCCGTGTTCATGGGCCGCAAGTGGAGACTGGAGAGCCCCGGGTTCTCCTTTTCCGAGTTCGCGGCCGCCATCCGCGAGGCCGCCTGGGAGCTCCCCATCCCCTTCCTGATCCTGGCGGCCATCTACACGGGGTTCTCCACCGCCACCGAGACAGCCGCCCTCACCGTGGGCTACGTCCTCTTCATCAAGGTGATCGTCTACCGGGAGATCCACCCCTTCTCCGATCTCCCCCGCATCATGGTGGAGAGCATGGAGATGGTGGGCGGCATCCTGATCATCCTGGGCGGCGCCCTGGGCTTCACCAACTACCTGGTGGATGCCTTCGTGCCCATGAAGATCTTAGGCTTCATGGAAGGCGCCATCGAGACGCGCCTGGGCTTTCTCCTCGTGCTCAACGGCTTTCTCATCCTAGTGGGCTGCATGATGGACATCTTCAGCGCCATCCTCATTGTGGTGCCCCTGGTCATGCCCCTGGCCCGGAAGTACGGCGTGGACCCCATCCACCTCGGCGTGGTGTTCCTCGCCAACCTGGCCATCGGCTACAACACCCCGCCCGTGGGCCTGAACCTCTTCATTGCCAGCTCCCGCTTTGACAAGCCCATTGTCACCCTCTACCGCGCCACCCTCCCCTTTCTCCTTCTCCTCCTGGCCTCCCTCCTCCTCATCACCTACTGGCCGGACCTGAGCCTCTTTCTTCCCCGGCAGCTGGGGCTGAGGTAGGCAAAAAACATTGCATTCCCCCGGGACAGTTGCTATGGAAATCATGCCCCCGACGCGATGGGCGATTCTGAATTCATTCGGCAAAATTGAGGAGATACACGACCATGGCCATGATCGAGGATATCAAGCGGCGGCTGAGCGAGGCCGACACCACCAAGGTCTTTTTCGTGGACCTCAACGGCCGGGTGATGAGCCTTCCCATCAACCCGGAAAGGATCGAGCGGTTCCTCGAGACCGGCCTCGGTTTTGACGGGAGCTCCATCGCCGGGTACGCCTCTGTGGAGAGCAGCGACCGGATCCTGATCCCCGACCCGGAGAGCTTCCGGCTGGTGCCCTTTCAGGACGAGCGGCTGGGGTTTTTCATCGGCCACATCTACAACGAGCAGGGACAGCGTGCCCGCACCGACCCCCGGGCCGTGCTCGAGAAGGTGGTGACCCAGGGCGAAGCCGAGCTCAACGCCCGCTTCACCGTGGGGCCGGAGCACGAGTTCTTCCTCCTGAACGGCACCGACTGGTCGGACGGCATCCACACGGACAAGGCCGGCTACTTCCACCCCACCCCGCACGACCGGGGCGAGGCCGTCCGGAACGAGATCATCGCCATCCTCGCCGCCTGCGGCATCCGCTTTGAAAAGGCCCACCACGAGGTGACCCCGTCCCAGCACGAGATCAACCTGGAGGCCACGGATCCCCTCCAGGCTGCGGACCGAACGGTCCTGTTCAACCACGTGACCCAGCAGACCGCCGCGGCCCACGGGTTCCACGCCACCTTCATGCCCAAACCGTTCGACGGGCAGAACCGGAGCGCCTTTCACATCCACCTCTCCATGCAGGACCCCGAGGGAAACAACCGGTTCTACGACGGGTCCGCCGAAGGCGGGCTGAGCCGAACCGCCCGTCATTTCATCGGCGGCATCCTCAAGCACGCCCGGGGCACCTCTCTGGTCATGGCCTCCACCTTCAACTCCTACAAGGCCTACGTACTGGAGCGGGAGGCTCCGGTCGTCCGCACCTGGGGGTTCCGGAACCGGAGCTCTATGGTGCGCGTCCCCTACACCCCCGACCCCCGGAACGTCCGCATCGAGCTCCGGAGCCCCGACCCCGCGGGCAACGTCTACCTCCAGCTGGCCGCCTTCATCGCCATGGGGCTCGACGGTCTCAGAAATCAGACCGACCCCGGCAAGCCGGACTCGGGAAGCACCTACAGGAAGCGGTTCCGTCCCAAGGTGTGGGACCGGCGCTTCCTGCCCAAGAGCCTGTACGAGGCTCTGGTGGAGGCGGAGCGAAGCCGCTTCCTTCCAGAGCTCCTGGGCGACCACGCATACCGGAGCTACATGACCCTCAAGACCAGCGACTGGGAGGAGCACCGCACCCACGTCACGCCCAGGGAGCACGCAAAGTACCTTTAGCAGAAAAGGAAACCATCCTCCCGGGGCGCCCCCCGGGCGGGAAAGGAGATCGAACCCATGGAAGCATGGATGGAACAGGTCCGGGACGCGGTCAACACCCTGGACAAGCTCAAGGAGTACATCAACGTCACCCCGGACGAGGAGAAGGCGATCACCACCCTCCACACCAAGTGGGGGACCACGCCCTACTTCGCCTCCCTCATGGACCCGGACGACCCGAACTGCCCCATTCGCAAGCAGGTCATTCCCTCTATGAAGGAGACCGAGAACCGCTACGGCATCCCCGACTACCTCATCTGGAAGGAGAACCGCGACGGCGACGAGAAGCGGCCCGACGCCATCGCCCGGCAGTACTACGACCGGATCGCCTTCACCGTCACCGACGTCTGCGCCAACTACTGCCGCCACTGCTTCCGCAAGGAGCTCGTGGTGGACCGGGACCTGAAGCTCCGCATGGACGTGGACGAAGGCCTCCAGTGGATCGCCGAGCACGAGGAGATCCGGGACGTGCTCGTCACCGGAGGGGACCCGTTCATCCTCTCGGACGACAAGATCGAGTACGTGATCCGCAAGCTCCGGGAGATCCCCCACCTGGAGATGATCCGGTTCGGCACCCGCACGCCCATTGTCCTTCCCCACCGGATCACCGACGGCCTCAAGAAGATCCTGAGCCCCTTTCACCGCATTCCCATCTGGGTGAACACCCAGTGCAACCACCCCAAGGAGCTCACCGATCTCACCGCGAAAGCGGTCTACGACCTCCTCACCTGCGGGGTGAACGTGGGCAACCAGGCCGTGCTCCTCAAAGGCATCAACGACGACGTGGAGACCTTCCGCGAGCTCCACCAGAAGCTCCTCCGCGTGCGCATCCGGCCCTACTACGTGTTCTACTGCGAGCCCGCGCCCGGCATCGACCACTTCCGCACCCCCGTGGAAAAGGGCGCCGAGCTGATCCGCGACGCCATCCGCGGCCACACCACCGGCCTGGCCCAGCCCATGTACGTGATCGCCACGAACATCGGCAAGGTCCCGCTCATGCCGGACTACTACATCGAAGGGGTGACGGAGAAGGAGTACCTGCTGGTCAACTACAAAGGGGAGAAGACCACCATCCCGAACATCCCGGAGTAGGCTACCGGCCCCGCTCCAGCCGCTCCAGGCACTGGCGAAGGATCTCCACGTTCTGTTGGAGCGCCTCCCGGGAGACCTGCGCGCCCTTGTCATCGATGATCCGCGTGAGCAGGTCCACGCTCCGCTGGAGGGGCGCTTTGATCTCCTCGAGACGCGGGTCCCGCGCCGGCTCGTCCTGGGGAATCGACTCGGCGGCCGCCATGATGGACGAGGCGAACACGGCGGTCTCCCTGGCGTCGTCCTCCTCTGACGGCGCACCCCCGGTGAGCCTCCGGATGAAGGCCGCCATCTCGCTGCCGACCATGCGGATGGGGTCGATGTGGTACAGCTCCATGTCCTCCAGCACGCCCTCGGCGATAAGATCCTGGTAGAGCTCCTGCAGCTCCTGGATCAGACCGCTGCGCTGGGTGTCCTGCTCGGCCACGGACCGCCCCCATGATGGTTGGTGTGATCGACCATCAAAGGCCCCGACCCGAAAACAATGCGGCTGAACCCTTTGACGGCTTTATGGCCGGATGGTATCCTTGTTGGATTGGATTCTCAATCAAATTCTGTATTGCCCCGTCCCTGGCGGGCGAATGGGAAATACCCGGACACAACACAAGTGCAACCGCATATAACAGGCCCTTCAGCCAAAGCTGTAACGTTTTTCAGCCCAGAGACTCTATAGAACTGATCAAAATCCCCGCCTCATTTGAGTGCAGGGAACCCTTGAGAAAAAAACAGGTTTTGCCAAAAGCGGGGCAGAACCGAGGAGGACGAGATGCCCATTTATGAATACAGATGCGATGCCTGCGGCGAAGTGTTCGAGCAGCTCGTGTTCGCGTCCGACAAAGACGAACCCGTGGAGTGCCCCTCCTGCGGCAGGCGCAAGACCAAGCGCCAGCTGTCATCCTTTTCCTGCGGATCCAGCTCCGAAGGCCTGGGCGCGGCCCTCACCTCCGGCTGCGGGTCGTCGGGTGGCGGGTTCTCCTGAGCAGGCTGAACCGGCGGCCGTGCGCCGCCAGGCAGCATAGCGGATATTCAACATAAAGACACCTCACATGAGTGCATCGAAGCCGGAAAAGGAGAAAAACATGGGAATCGGATGGTTCCTGATCATCATTGCCGTCTGGGTTCTTCTGCAGGCCGTGATACTTCCGAAGATGGGCATCTCCACCTGAATGCGGCCGAGTTGTCAGGTGGACAACAAGACTGAGGCCAATCTAATAAATTTTTCAGACGATTCAGCTCAGACGAAACGCGTGGACGACCCTGGGAAAAAATGAGATCAAAGACGAATCTGGCTTTATTTACCTTTTCACATCTCTTCATGCTACTACTTTACGTATTCTGAGGGTTATGGATCGGTAAAGTTGACGATGTGCTGATTTTGCTGCATGAATCATGTCCCGAGCCAGCTGATACCCCATTTTTACCAATGTTTCCCTCTGATTCTTCGGTTCCTGGAGTCGGAGATACACCAGCTGTGCCAGAAACACAGGTTTATCGGAGTTGAGGAAAGCATATGAAAGATTCTCTGCGAATGCAGAACAAACAAAAAAAAGGGTAGGCCAGGAAAGAAACCCAGCCTACCCCTTTTTGATTTTGTCGCACCGGATCCTTCCGGGTGTTCCCTTTCGTCTCCAAATGCACGGCGGCGGCCGCTGAATGAGAATCAAGACCTGTCCTGGGAGATGGGGCCGACCCTTCCTGCACTGGTCGGGACCCCTTCATAGGGCGTCCATTTCCTGCTTTTCAATGTTTTCGGGTCTCTTCTCGC
>JAIPEI010000242.1 GCA_021737245.1 Deltaproteobacteria bacterium
AGAAGTACCGGCTCTTCTTCTCCCCCTGCCCCAGCATGCCCCTCGCCAGGAGCAGGGCCTGGTTCCGGTCCTCCAGGTTCAGGGCCTGCTCCAGGCCTCCCGCGTCCAGGTTCATGTTGACCGCCTCCTTGGTGAGGCGGAGCCCCATGGGGTTCTTCCCGTTCATGGTCCTGGCGAGCTCCAGGGCGGTTTCCAGGAGCGCCTCCCGCTCCACCAGCCGGCTTCCCATGCCCAGCGCCATGGCCTCCTCGGCCGGCATGAAGTTCCCGGTGAGCATGAACTCGTAGGCCCTCCCCGCACCGATGGTCCGCGGCAGGAAGTAGCTGCAGGCCATGTCGGCCCCGCCCAGGCCGACGTTGATGTAGGCTGCGGAGAACCGGGCGTCCGGGGTGATCACCCGCACGTCCGAGGCCAGGGCGAAGCTGAAGCCCAGGCCGGCGGCCGCGCCGTGCACCGCACACACAATGGGCTGGGGCGCCCTTCGCATGGCCAGGGTGAGCCGGGCCAGCCGGGCCTGGAACCGGTAGAAGGCGTCCACGTCCATGTCCGGGGTCTTCTTCATGGTCTCCTTCATGTCCAGACCCGCGCAGAACCCCTTGTCCCCGTTTCCCCTCAGGACGATCACGTGGGTGTCCAGGTCGTAGAGCCGCTCCCGCCAGAAGGCCTCCAGCTCCTCCATCATCACCCAGCTCACCGAGTTGTACCGCCGGGGCCGGTTGAGCGACAGGAGCCCGATCCCCGGCTCGACTTCCTCGTACCGGATGGTCTCCCAGGCCATGCGTCTCCTCCTCGTGCCGCCCTCACACCGGATCGCCCCGAATCAGGCGCCGGCGTTCAGGGGCTCACTCCCCGTAGATGGTCTCCTCCACCAGCCGGTAGGCCATCTCGGTCGGCGTGACCCCGGCCTTTTCCGCCTCCTCCAAAAGCCGCCGGGTCTCGTCCCGGCAGATCCGCTCGATCCGGTCCATGAGGGCCTCCATGTCCGCCTTCTCCTGGTGCAGATACTCCTCCCAGCCCGTCATGACGCCGCCGATGTTGTGCCACCAGTCCAGCACGAACAGGATGCCCGACTCCGCCAGCTTCCGGGAGAGCGCGATCTCCTCCTCCTGGCTCGACGCCCGGATCTGGTTGTTGGCCGGACCTGCAATGACCTGGAACCCCATGCGCGGGATCCGCTCCTCGGTGAGCACGCCGCCCAGGGCGGACGGGCTGAAGAGATCCGCCTCCACGAAGTAGATCTCCTCCGGCGCCACCACCTTCACGGCCGCGCCGGGGTGGGCCCGGACAAAGGCCTCCACGGTCTCGGGCCGGACATCGGTCACCAGCAGGGACGCGCCCTCGCCGAGGTAGTACTCGGCCAAATGGGACCCCACCGACCCCAGCCCCTGGATGGCAATGCGTTTTCCCTCCAAAGAGTCCGACCCTTCGAGAAACCGCACCGCCTGCTTCATGGCGTGGTAGGTCCCCCAGGCCGTGGGCCTCCCCGTGGGCCCCAGGAACCCCTTGGTGCCCCCGGCAAAGCCCAGGGAGAAGTGGGCCCGCACCACGTCGGCCAGCTCGGCCGGGTAGTTCATGTCCGGCCCGGTGGTGTTCCGGGTCCGGTCGTTGGCATAGGCCAGGAACCCCACCTCATCCAAATCCTCCAAATCCACCGGCCCGGCGTGCACCGTGATCTTGCACCCCCCGCAGGGAACGTGGGCGGCCACGTTCTTGAAGCTCATGCCCCGGCCCAGGTTCATGCCGTCCACCAGCACATCGAATTCCGGCTCCTCGGGCTCGTGCCGCCGGATGCCCCCCATGACCACGGTCTGGCTCCGGTTGTGGATCCCCAGCTTCACGCTGTGGATGGAGTTCACAAACCGAATCTCCTTCTTCCTCCAGTAGAACCCCTCCAAAAGCTGGTGCCGTCCCTTGCGCATGAGCCCGATCACCCGCTCCAGGTAGCCGGTCAGGGCATGCCTCTCGAAGAGGCCCCGGCTCTCGAGGTCGTTGTGGTACACGGCGTTCGGCGTGAGGGCCGAGTAGACGGTGAAGGTCCGGTTGTACTCCCGCCAGGGTTGATCGTCCTCCCACTCCCGGGCCGTGTAAATCACGGCCCGATCGGTTCGCCAGTCGTAGTGGATGCGAATGCGGTTCAGGTCCTCGTCCCGCAGGACGTCGAACAGGCTCTCTCTCATGGCTGCGTTCTCCTTTCCATCATCCTTACATCCTTGATGGCCTTAGCACAGGAGCCCCTCTGAACCAATGGAAAAATCAGCCCCCCTCCCGCGTATGCTCGTCCGGGTCTCCATCGTGGAGGGCATCGAGGGCGCCGCCCTGCCCGACCGCCTCCTTGATTCGGCCCTCCCCTTTGTTGTATACCCACATGAGACCTTGTCCATCCGGGCCGGGTGTCGGCCCCTTTTCTCCTTTCACTGCTGAACCAGGGAGGTCACCATGCCGTATGTGAACATCAAGGTCACCCGGGAGGGCGTCACAGCCGAGCAGAAGGAACGGCTCATCCGGGGCGCTACCGACCTGCTCGTGGATGTGCTGGGAAAGAACCCCAAGACCGTGTTCGTGGTGATCGACGAGGTGGACACGGACAACTGGGGCGTCGCGGGAAAGAGCGTCACCCAAATCAGAAAGCAGGGCCGTTAGCCCCCAGGCCCCAGCGTCCCCCGAGCCGCCGATCGAAGGAGGAACGACGGACCCCATGTCCCCTCCCAACCCCGACCTCCAGCTTGCCGAGGACTACGTCCGCCACACGGACTGCAACGTCTTCCTCACGGGCAAGGCCGGCACCGGCAAGACCACCTTTCTCCAGGAGGTCGCCCGGACCTCGCCCAAGCGGCTGGTGGTGACCGCCCCCACGGGCGTGGCCGCCATCAACGCCGGCGGCGTCACCCTCCACTCCTTCTTCCAGCTTCCCTTCCGGCCCTTTGTCCCCCGAAGCGAGGCCTTCACCGGCCGCCACCGCATGCGCAGGGAGAAGAAGAACCTCATCCGCAGCCTGGACCTCCTGATCATCGACGAGATCAGCATGGTGCGCGCCGACCTCCTGGACGGCGTGGACTCCGTCCTCCGCCGCTACCGCCGGTCGGATCGCCCCTTCGGCGGCGTGCAGCTCCTCATGATCGGCGACCTCCACCAGCTCTCGCCCGTGGTCAAGAAGGAGGAGTGGGAGCTCCTGAAAAACCGCTACGACTCCCCCTACTTCTTCAGCAGCACGGCCCTGGCCCGGGAGGGGATGGTCCCCATCGAGCTCAAGCGGATCTACCGCCAGTCCGACCCGCGCTTCATCGAGCTCCTCAACCGGGTCCGGGACAACGCCCTGGACCGCCCCACCCTCGAGGAGCTCAACGCCCGCCACGTCCCAGGCTTTTCCCCGGCCGACGACGAGGGCTACATCACCCTCTGCACCCACAACCGGAGCGCCGACGCCGTCAACCGCGCCCGCATGAAGGCCCTCCCCGGAAAGCGCCGCCGGTTCCACGCCGACCTGGAAGGGGAGTTCCCGGAGCAGGCCCTTCCCACCCCCGCGGTCCTGGAGCTCAAAAAGGGGGCCCAGGTGATGTTCATCCGGAACGACATGTCCCCGGACAAGCTCTACTTCAACGGCAAGATCGGGACCGTCACCCGGCTCTCCGGCGACGCCGTCGAGGTCCGCTGCCCTGGGGACCCCGCCCCCATCCCGGTGGATCGGACCACATGGGAGAACATCGACTACTCCGTGGACCCTAAGACCGGGGAGATCTCCCGCCAGGTCGTGGGCACCTTCACCCAGGTCCCCCTCAAGCCCGCCTGGGCCATCACCATCCACAAGAGCCAGGGCCTCACCTTTGACAAGGCGGTCATCGACGCCCAGGCCGCCTTTGCCTACGGCCAGGTCTACGTGGCCCTGAGCCGCTGCCGCACCCTCGAGGGCCTGGTCCTCAGCACCCCCCTGGCCCCTTCCACCGTCAAGACCGACCCCACGGTCCACCGCTTCGTGCGGGAGACCGTCCACCAACCGCCCTCGCCTCAGGACCTGGCCGCCGCCAAAAGCCGCTACCAGCAGCGGCTCCTCCTGGAGGCCTTCGGCTTCCAGGAGCTGAACCGGCAGCTCGACCGCCTGACAAGGCTCCTCCGCGCCAGCGCCCCCCTGATTCAGGGAACCGGGCACGAGGAGCTGGACCGTGTCCGGCAGCAGGCATTCAAGGAGATCGTCCAAGTGGGCGAGCGGTTCAAGCGCCAGCTCCAGGGGATGTTCGACCAATGCAGGGAGCCCGCCGGGGACCTTGCCATCCGGGAAAGGCTCGGCAAGGCGGCCGGCTACTTCGAGGAGCGGTTCAAGACGATCCTCTCCCCCTCCATCGAAGGGTTTTCCGTCGAGACCGACAACAAGGAGGTGCGGGAGGACGTGCAGGACGCAGCCCGGCAGCTGGGCCAGGAGGCCGCCGTGAAGCTCGCGGGCGTGCTCTCCTGCCGGGACGGCTTCTCCCCCGGCCGATACCTCCGGGCCCTCTCCGTGGCGGCCATGGAGGCGGAGAAGCCCCGGGCCAAAGCAGCCCCCGCCTACACCGAGGCGGATGTGGGCCACCCCGAGCTGTTCGAGGCCCTGCGGCAGTGGCGCAAGCACAAGGCACAGGACGAGGGCGTCCCCCCCTACCGGGTCCTCCACCAGAGGACCCTGGTCCAGATCGCGGTCCACCTCCCCGACACCCTGGCCGACCTGAAACGGGTCCGGGGCATCGGCAAGCAGCTGGCCGCGAGGTACGGCGAGGAGCTGACCGCCCTGGTGGCGGACTACCGCCGGGAGCATGGGATCGAGTCGGTCACCCTCCCCGAGCCCGCCCACCCCCAGCCGCCAAAGGAAAAACCCAAGGAGGACACCAAGAAGATCACCCTCGAGGCCTTCCAGCAAGGCCTCACCATCCCCCGGATCGCCGCCGAGCGGGGGCTCGCCAACGCCACCATCGAGGGCCACCTGGCCCACTTCGTGGCCCGGGGCGAGCTGGACATCCACGACGTGGTGTCCGAGGACAAGCGCCGGGCCATCGAGCGCCAGATCGAAACCACCCGGGGAAGATCCCTCAAGAAGCTGAAAGAGGCCTTGGACGACTGCACCTACGGCGAGATCAAGCTCGTGCTGGCCCACCTCGAGCACCTCCAGGAGGCCTGACCCCCCGGATCTTTCCTTTCCCATGCAAGATCCGATGCCTCACCGGTCCGATCAATTTGTTTGACATCCATACGAAAACAATGTTATGAGAGATAAATCGGGATGAAACGACCTTCCTGCTCTTCCTCCCGATGCTCCCTTCGCCTCCGCCTGCACCGATGCTTCCTGCTCCCGATTCGAATCGCGTCGATTCCGTCCCGCTTTTCCATGAACCCTCACTGCCGAGGGACCCCTGCTGCCCGAACCGGCAAAGAAGGGGACCTGACATGACATGTTGTCCATTGTCTTTTCATTCTGCGAGAAGCTCAAAAACCGCTTCTGGAAAAGGAGGAGAACCATGGCAGAGTTCGGCATTCAGGACGAGATCCTCGCCTTGCAGCTCCCGGAGATGCTCGAGAAGATCGGCAAGGCCGTGGATCAAGCCAATCGGGGCGTCAGCGAGTTCCACATCTACAAGGCCGAGGCGGAAGTCAGGATCGCCATCCACGTGAAAAAGGGCCGCGAGGTGGGGGCGGAGTTCGGGGGAACCCTTTACGGGATCGGCATCAACGCCAGCTATCAGAATCAGTACGGCTACTCCGCAGAGGGGTCGAGCCTGATCAGGCTCAAGTTCCGGGCCAAGCCCAAGCAGGACACCTCGACGCCCCCGGAGGGAGAGACCGGGGAGAACGAATGAACCCGGACCGCCCTGCGCGGTGATCACACCCTGAGTTGGAGTTTCGGCAATGGCAAAGAAAAAGCACACCGACACGGGTGGGACCT
>JAIPEI010000243.1 GCA_021737245.1 Deltaproteobacteria bacterium
TCCTGGGTGTCCACCCCCCCGCCCCAGAAGCACAGGTCATCCCCGAAATCACGCTTCAGGGTCGCCAGATCCATGTTGCCGGCCGTGTACTGGACGGGGTTCAGGATGTCCACCCCGATTTCGATGAAGTCCGGAATCAGGGAGGAGACCGAGCCGTCGCTGTGCAGCAGAATCGGTGCTCCCGTCCTGGCCTTGATGTGCTCGTAGAGTCTTTTGTGGTAAGGCTTGATCAGCTTGCGATAGGTTTGGGGGCTTACCCAGGTCGAGTTCTGCATGCCCATGTCGTCGCAGACCTCGACGATGTCGATGTGCTTGTAGGCGGACTCGGCATAACGGTCGAACGCCTCGATGTGCGCCTGGACCAGCCTGTCCATGATCGCTTCGGCCAGGGCCGGTTTCCCCACCAGATCCATCAGGAACTCCGACCATCCCCTCAAAAACTGGCCCGCCTGGAAGACATGACCCGCAAAGCAGCCGACCAGGGCGCGTTGATTGTTCTCCCTGATAGTTGCGACCGTCCTCTCCAGCTCATCCAGGGGCATGTCATACCAGCCCGGACGGTCCATGGAGGCGAAAACATCCGCATACCGATCGATGTCCCGAACCTCCTCCACATGCTGCAGAGGGTGCTTGCAGAGATCATAGTAGAAACCGCCGTCCGGCATGCGCAGGCACGCATCACCCTGCTCGTCCAGGACCACCCTGTCGCCGTTGTCCTGGGTCACCGGCTGAAATCGGGCCGGGACCTTGACCGGGGTTCCATCGTAGGCGCGTTCATTGCGCCATTCCGCCGGGAAATGCCAGACCGCCTTCGCATCGGATCCGACCCGGTCCGCCACACGGTCGTCGACGATCACGATCTGCTGGCTGATGTCGACGATCCGGAAGGGCTCGGCGTCGATATCCAGCGCCCCGCAAAGCTTCCCGTAAGGGCCGATGGCGATGCCGCTGACATCCGTTCCCCCGAGGTCGATGGGAACCCTGTCCGTCTCTTCATGCCGGATGGCCTTCAGTACTCTTTCTCTCGAGGTCGGGCACATTGCCGATATCCTGTCCCATCCCGGGCGAGGCGGTTTTTTCGATGCAAGGAGTGGAGGGCTGCTTGCGTCTGTCACGCTATGCAAGACGCCTAAACATTATTTATGACATACTACCATCGGGGGGGATGGTGTCAATCATTTTTTTTCGAGAAAGAAACCCCGCCCGTTCCTTGATGCCCGGCCGCCGGACCCGGCTGCCTTTCGGCAAGATTTCTCTTGACAACCCAGCCGGGATTTCATTAGGGTGTCACGTAATGTGTTGCTTTGTCACGCATAGTGTCCAAAAGTCGCCCTCCGGGCGATTCCCGCGAACAGAAAGGAAACAGAGTGGCCGCTACGGGAGAAAAATACTTTTTCGTCAGTTCACTGGCAAAGGGGCTGAACGTCCTGGAGCTGCTGGCCGAGCACGGAGAGCTGTCCGTCTCCGAGGCGGCGCACCATTTGGGCTACAACCGGGCGGGCAGCCACCGGTTCCTGGCGACGCTTCGGGAGCTTGGCTACGTGGAGCAGACCGCCCGGAACCGCTACCGGTTGTCGCTCAAGTTGTTTCGTCTGGGTACGGCGGTTGCGGGCCGCTTCGAAATCCTCAGGATGGCGCGGCCGCTGATGAACGAGCTGGCCCAGGCGTTCAATGAGACCGTCAACCTGGGATATCTGGACGTTTCCGAGGTCCTCCACATCGACAAGATCGACTCCCCCGAGGTGCTGCGGATGGACTCGCCGGTGGGTTCCCGGGCCCCGGCCTACTGCACGGGGCTGGGCAAGGCGATCCTGGCCTTTCTTCCCGATGATGAGAGGGACCGGATCCTCGAGACGACCGTGTTCCAGCCCCATGGCCCCAAGACCATCACGTCCCGGAAGGCCCTGATAAAGGAGCTCGAAAAGACGCGGGTGAACGGGTACGCCGTTGACAACGAGGAGCTCTGCAAGGGCGTGAGGTGCGTGGCCGCACCCGTGTTCGACCACACCGGGATGTCCCGCTTCGCCATCAGCGTGGCGGGGCCGATCACCCGGGTCACCAGCGCCAGGGTCAAGGAAATACAGAAAGAGGTGAGGCGCGTCTGCCGGACATTGTCCCAGGCATTGGGGAACGCGGCGTAGGAGATTGAACGGCCGAGTTGAAAGGGTCTTCGATGCGGCCGGACCCCGAGGAGAACCGGAGCAGTCTGAAAACAGAAGCGGAAGTCCGAGCTGAAGACGGCGGGAGGAGATTCAAATGTCCGAAACACTGATGAAGATTCGCGATTTCATGGAAACGCAGGGCGTGCCGGGAAGAGATGCATGGGATTTGCCGACCTCCTCGAAAAGCTTTGCGGACGGCGCCCACTATCGGATCGAGATCGCCGGGGTGGAGCGCGCTTCCACCATGGAGGCCCTGATCGAAGAAGCCCGCAAGCGGGACGTCCCCATACACCGCGTCATCGCCGCAGTGGGGGGCTCAACCTACTGCGACTTCGAGGAGCTCAAGGCCATGGCCCGGATGGGCCGGGATGAAAAGATCGAGGTCATCATGACCGTGGGCCATCGCAAGGGCTGGGATCCGGGGTCCAAGGAGATCTCCACGGGAGAGGGTGCGATGCAGGGCTTCCGCCTCCGGGGTTCGGACAACATCGCCTACCACATCGCCGACATCATGCGCAGCATCGAGGCGGGTCACCGGGGCTTCCTGGTGTACGACGAAGGCGTCCTGTCCATCCTCTCCAAAATGCGCGGGCAGGGCATCCTCCCGCCGGAAACCATCTTCAAGTTCTCGGTCTTCGGCGGGTACTGCAACGCCGCCGGGGCCCGGCTCATCGAGTCCATGGGCGTCAACTCCATGAACCCCCTCTCCGACGTGTCCCTGCCGATCCTGGGCGGCATCCGCAGGGCCGTGGACATTCCCCTGGACATCTATCTGATCATCGTGGACTCGTTCGGCGGCATGTTCCGCGCCTATGAGGCCCCGGAGATCGCCCGTGTCGCCTCGCCGTGCTACTTCAAGTTCGAACCGGGCACCTCCGAGGGCGACATTTACAAGCCCTGGATCACGGAGGATTTTCACGCCGGTCTGATCCGCCAGAAGGTCAAGCTCGCCGGGATCGTCATGGAAATCATGCAGCGGCATGCACCCGAGCTGAAGACGTCGCCGAAAGGACCGGCGGACCTGGTTCTTCCCCGGCCGTAGCCCTTTCGGACCCCGTCCCCGAGGGAAACGGTCGCGTGACGCTGCAGCCCGCGGCGGTATACACACTGCATGGATGGAGTGAGAAGAGGCATGGAAGACGAGATCACGCAACGCAGCAGGGCCGTGGAGTGGTCGGGAATCCGGGTGATGTTCGCCCTGGCGGACGGGATTCCGGATGTGATCAACCTGGGCATCGGCCAGCCTGATTTCGACACACCGGAGTTCATCCGGGACGCCGCCAAGAAGGCCCTGGATGACGGGTTCACCCGCTACCCCCCGGCCAAGGGGTTTGGGGACCTCCGCGAGGCCGTCGCGGAAAAACTGAAGCGGGAGAATGGGATCGAGGCGGATCCGGCGAGCGAGATCTTCGTGGCCGTGGGCGCCATGCAGGTGATTTTCAACACCATCCTGCACGTGGTGGAACCCGGGCAGGAGGTGATGGTGATCGACCCGGGGTATGACTACTACTCCCAGATCCGCCTGTTCGGCGGGGTGCCGGTGGCGGTGCCGGCGTTCGAGAAGAACGGCTTCAAGGTGGACCCTTCGGACATCAGGGCCGCGGTCACCGACAAGACCCGCCTGTTGATCCTGAACACCCCGTCCAACCCCACCGGCGCCATGCTCGACCGGGAGATCCTGGAGTCCGTCGCCGGGATCGCCGTGGAGCACGACATGCTGGTGCTGTCCGACGAGCCGTACGAGCACATCGTTTTCGACGGCAACAGGCATGTGAGCCTGGCCTCCCTCGACGGCATGAAAGAGAGGACCATCTCGGCGTACACCCTGTCCAAGTCGTATGCCATGACCGGGTGGCGCGTGGGGTACGCGGCGGCCCCCAAGGCGCTCATCGACGAGATGGAAAAGCTCATGGAGCACATGGTCTCGGGCGTCACGGCTGTTGCCCAGCGTGCGGCGCTGGCCGCAATCACCGCACCTCAGGACTGCGTAAAGGAGATGGTGGCGTCATACGAGCGGAGACGCCGGATCGTCCACGAGGGCCTGAACGGCATCAAAGGCATCACGTGCCTCGAACCGGAGTCCACCTTCTACGCCTTCCCCAACATTTCGGCTTTCGGTCTGTCCTCCTGGGATTTCGCCAGGTACCTGGTCAAGGAGCACCGGGTGGCGGTCGTGCCCGGGAGCATCTTCGGCCGCCGCGGGGAAGGGTATGTGCGGCTGTCTTTCGCCGCGGACGACGAAAAGCTCGAGGAGGGGATCCGGCGCATCGGAAGAGCCGCTGCGGCGCTCCGGAGAAGGAAAGGGTAACGGGCCGCGCTCCGCCCCGCACACGACCGTCCATCGATCCCCGCAATCGTTTTCCAGGAGTAATCCCATGGCGCTTTTCACCGACGAGGAGTACCGGGCACGGATTGAGCGCACCAAGCGGTCCATGGCGGAGCACAACATGGAGCTGCTGGTGGTCTCCGACCCGGCCAACATGAACTACCTGACCGGCTATGACGGCTGGTCCTTCTACGTGCCCCAGGCGGTAGTGGTGGCGGCGGATGCGGAGCAGCCGCTGTGGATCGGCCGCGGCATGGATGCCGCCGGCGCCCGGCACACGACCTTTCTGGATCCGGAAAACATCATCGGCTACCCCGACGACTACGTGCAGTCCCCGATCAGGCATCCCATGAACTTTGTCGCCGATCAGATCAACCAGCGGGGGTGGGGGAACGCGTCCGTGGGTGTAGAGATGGACGCTTACTACTTCACGGCGCGGAGCCTGAACGAGCTTCAAAAGAGCCTTGCCGGCGGCAACATCCTGAACGCCGATCTCCTGGTGAACTGGCTCCGGCTCGTCAAGTCCCAGCGGGAAATCGGCTTCATGAAGGAGGCCGGTCTCATTGCCGAGCGGGTCATGCAGACCGCTCTGGACTGTCTCGCTCCCGGCGTGAGGGAATGCGACGCGGTGGCCGCCGTGTACAAGGCGCAGATGTCGGGTACCGAGACGCTGGGCGGCGACTACCCGGCGATCGTCCCCATGATGCCCACCGGGGAGAAGACGTCCGCGCCCCACTTGACGTGGACGGACGAACCCTACAAAAGCGGGCAGATGGTCAACCTGGAGCTGGCGGCCTGCCGCCACCGGTATCACTGCCCGATCGCCCGAACCGCATACCTGGGGAAGACCCCTCCGGACAAGCTTGATCGATTGGCCTCTGTGACCGTCGAAGGCCTGAACCTCACGCTGGACGCCATCAAGCCGGGCATGCGGTGCGAAGACGTGGAGCTCGTGTGGCGGAATCACATCGCCGGGGCAGGGTTCGAAAAGGAGTCCCGCATCGGCTACGCCATGGGGCTCAACTACCCGCCGGACTGGGGAGAGCACACCGCCAGCCTGCGGCCGGGCGACAGGACCGTGCTGGAGCCCGACATGACCTTTCACATGATTCTGGGCATGTGGATGGACAACTACGGATTCGAATGCAGCGAGTCGTTCCATGTCACGGAGACGGGCTGCGAGACCTTTGCCGATTTTCCCCGAAAGCTGTTCCTGAAACCGTAGAGACGAGTGTCGGGGTTCAGCCCGCCCCATCCAGACCGCCCGGCCGCCTCGTGGAGCTCTCAAAACAACCGGACGGGCTCCCGCGCGGTCGACCGGGGTCCCGCCGAAGAGGCGCCCGGGCTGCGGCTGCTCCTTTAAAACCACGTTCCACGGAGATGAAGGCCATGCACAAAGCGAACTTCGGTTGGCGG